>NZ_DGMV01000008.1:0-14945 GCF_002388575.1 Marinimicrobium sp. UBA4509 | reverse complement strand
GCAGTCGCAGCAGTGCTTCACGACGTGCCCGGTCGATCAGGGATTCGTAGCTGTTCAGGCGACCACCCACCAGCAACCGCAGGGCGGCGATAAAGCGTTTGAAGTAGTCCACTGATACGACGACGGAGCCCATGACCAGTTGGGTTTGCGGTGGGGTCAGTTCCGGGGGTGGTAGGCGTTCGGAAAAGACCATGACCTGGCCGGGGCGTGTTTCGGCTTCGATAATACGCTGGTAGTGGCGACGCTCGAGAATGCGACCGGAGACAAAACCGGTTGCCAGAAGCACAAGGCCGAATATCAGCGGCCCGAGCAACTGCAGCGACATGAGTGTGTTCATGCGTTCAGTCCTCAAGCACCACGGCGCTGCCGTAGACAAACAATTCGGCGGCGCCCTGGGCGACGGAACTGGTGGAGAAACGCACATTGAGTACGGCGTTGGCGCCAATGGATTCTGCCTGGGCTTTCATCCGCTCAATGGCTTCCTGGCGGGAGTCGTTGAGGAGTTCCGTGTAACCTTTGAGTTCGCCACCAAAGACGTTCTTGAACGAGGCGGCAATGTCACGACCGACGTGCTTGGCGCGCACGGTGCTGCCCTGAACCAGGCCCAGATGATCTTTGACTTTACGGCCCGGTACGATCTCGAGATTGGTAACCAGCATCCATTGAATCCTTGTGTGTTATGGGATTGTCAGGGTGCCAGTATAGCGAAAATTCAGCGGGTTGCAGACGCTCTCGTCATTAAAACGATGCGGGTAACTGAGCCAGCATGTCCCGGCGGGAGTGGATCAACTCTTTGTAGGTTTGCATCATGCTGAAATCGACGGGTTCATCGCTGGCTTTGAGGGCATCGAGTTGGCGTTCAAAGCGGGTGATCTCTCCGATGAGTTTTTCACGGAGTTGCTCGGTCCCCTTGAGCGAGGCGCTGAAGGCGTGGTTGGGTCGGGTCATGGTCAATCTCCTTGCGTGTCCTTTAGTGTTATAGAATAGTCCAATATCCCCGCGCTGTTCTGTGTTCCAATAGACTGTTTTGTTACCAAAATGGCCGTTTGGCGCATGGCTCGACTGTGCAGGTTATAAGCGCAAAATCGGGGCCATTCAGCCGTGTTTTTCGAGCCAGGCTTTGGCGTAAAACAACGCGGCGATCGAGCGGCCTTCGCACACTTCATCCTGGATGACCAGCTCCAGCAGGTCGTCGAACGCCACCGGAACCACTTCAATCGGCTCCGGCTCGTCTCCCTCAAGTGATTCCGGGTACAGACCCCGGGCAAGAATCACGTTGATGCCGTGCTCCATATAGGCGGGCGAGAGGTGCATCCGCTTGAGAAAACGCAGATCCCGGGCGCCATAGCCGGTTTCCTCTTTCAACTCCCGGTTGGCGGCATCCAGAATCTCCTCGCCCCGGTCCACGGCGCCCTTGGGCAGCGCCAGGTGATAGTCATCGATGCCGGCGGCGTACTCCCGGATCATCACGACCCGGCCGTCGTCCAGAATGGGCACCATCAGCACCGCTCCGGGGCCGCCCGCACAGAGCTTTTCGTACACGCGTTCCTCGCCATTGCTGAAGCGTAGCAGCAGCTCATCGGCGCGGAAGAGGCGGCTGCGGGCGACGGTGTGGCGCTTTAATATCTCGGGTTTTCTGGGCATACTGGACGTCAAACTCCGTTGTAATAGGCTGTTCCCGGCATGATCAACTGGCAAGAGATCGACACCGTGTTGCTCGATATGGATGGTACCCTGTTGGACCTCCATTTCGACAACTATTTTTGGCTGAATCACCTCCCAAAGCGCTACGCGGAAATCCACGGGCTGGATCAGGCGGCGGCGACCGAATTCCTGATGGAGCGCATTGAGGCGCGCCAGGGCACCCTGGAGTGGTACTGCCTGGAGCACTGGTCCCGTTCCCTGTCCCTGGATATCCGGGGCCTGAAAGAGGAAGTGCGCCACAAGATCCAGATTCGTCCCCACGTGGAAACCTTCCTGACTCGCCTTCAGGAGCACGGCAAGCGCCGGGTGCTGGTGACCAACGCACATCCGCTGAGCCTGTCCCTGAAACTGGAAGAGACCGCCATCGACCGCTGGCTGGATGGTATCATCTCATCCCACGAGCTGAATGAGCCCAAAGAGTCCCAGGCCTTCTGGGATCGGCTGAAGGAGCGAGAGCCCTTTGACCCGGAGCGGACCCTGTTTGTGGACGACACCCCGCGAGTACTGGCCTCGGCCCGGGACTACGGTATCCGCCACCTGCTGTGTATCCATCAGCCGGACAGCCAGAATGAACGCCTGGTGGAAGATTACCCGGCCATTCACCATTTTGATGAAATTACGCCCCCGGAACGACCGAAAAGCGCATGAGTGAACCTCTGGAGAAAGTCCGAATCGACAAGTGGCTATGGGCCGCCCGGTTTTACAAGACCCGCAGCATCGCCAAGCAGGCCGTCGAGGGCGGCAAGGTCCAGTGCGACGGGCAGCGGGTGAAACCCAGCAAGGATGTGACGCTGGGGCTGACCCTGAAGATCCGCCAGGGTTTTGATGACAAAACCGTGGTGATCAAAGCGCTGTCGGACCAGCGGCGGGGCGCGCCCGAAGCCCAGTTGCTGTACGAGGAGACCGCCGAGAGCATCGCCCTGCGCGAGGAGCGGGCGGCGCAACGCAAGGCCGGTGGGCTCGCCGGTCAGATCATCAGCGACCACCGGCCCAACAAGAAGGAGCGCCGCCAGATTCACCGCTTCCGGCGTCAGGAACTGGGTCCATAGCGCGCCTGCCGGCGCCTCCCGGTGCCTTATCCACCCTCTCATCACTACTGAATTGGACTACAACACCCCATGTTCGATAACGACCTGCTGCACCGCTTCCTGTTCGACGAATGCGACGTTCGAGGAGAAATTGTCACCCTTGGCGCGAGCTACCGGGAAGTGATGAACAACAACCCCTACCCGGAGGGTGTCCGTGAACTGCTCGGAGAATTTCTGGCGGCGGTGGCGCTGCTGAGTAGCACCCTGAAGTTCAATGGCATGATCAGCCTGCAGGCCCAAGGCGACGGAGTGGTCAGTATGGTGATGGCCGAGTGCGACCATCACAAAAACCTGCGCGGCATCATCCGGCTGAAAGACAGCGCTGACCGCCCTCAGGGGCGCGGTGTGGGCGATTTGCTGGGCAAGGGCATCATGGCCATCACCATCGAGCCGGAGCGCGGTGAGCGCTATCAGGGGGTGGTGCCCATGGACAGCGACAACCTGGCCGAGTGCCTTGAACACTACTTCTACCAGTCCGAACAGCTCAAAACCCGGCTGTGGTTCGCCACCGGCGAACAGGCCTGCACCGGGCTAATGCTCCAGGCGTTGCCGACCCAGAAGCACGCGGACCCGGACGAAAACCGGGACCACTGGGAAACCCTGGGAACCCTGGCTTCGACGGTCAAGGACGAGGAACTGCTGGGGCTGCCCCATGCCGATGTCCTTTATCGGCTGTTCAACGAATACCAGCTGCGCCTGTTCGACCCCAGCGAGCTGCGCTTTCGCTGCAGTTGTTCCCGCGAGCGCAGCGCCAATGCGCTGCTCTCCCTGGGCCGTGAAGAGGTGGACCAGTTGCTGATCGAGCAGGGGGGCAAGATCAGTATCGATTGCCAGTTCTGCAATCAGCATTACTCCTTCAACGCGGGCGATATTCAGGCGCTGCTGGGCGATCAGACACTGCACTGAAAAAATCTTTATTGTCACCTTGACAATATCGCAAATCGGGTCTTATACTCATTATTACCATAAGCGATGTCCTTGGTATGGCGTGGGTCCGTCCCCTTTCAGGGCTCCCGCCCAGGCTGCAGGCACCCCTTGCGGCCGCCAAGCAGAGCTGTGTCTTGGTAGACGTTGTTTTGGTTGTATCTTTTGTTCTCTCCATGTTTCGCCGGGCTGCGTCAGTAGCCCGGCTTTTTTCTTTCTGGCGTCCCGATTTTGATCTTCACTGGAAGAAGCTTCACAAAACATATTGAAACCGGTTACAAAAATGCGCACAATACGAGCCTGATTGGTGCATTAAACCGGTTATCCTGCGGTAAACCGTTTACATATTGCACTGGTCAGCGCTGCTGTGGGCATCGCCAGGACCGGCGCTTGCGCGCGGTGAGCTTTTTACCCAAGCTGTTGTACCCTTTCACCCCGGCTGGTTTCAGCCGGGGTGCTTTATTTTAGGGCTCGAGTTTCAGGGGTGCTCTGCTCGGCGTTGATGGGTAAACTGTCCGCGACCAGAGGGCCTCTCTGCTTCTGACACTCTCTGTTTCTGACACTGTGAATGACTGGAACACACCGGATATGACTCAAACGATCAAGGACGCGGCCGAGCGTCTCGAACGCTGGATTGCCCGCGAATCACTGCCGCTGTGGCAGCGCGTTGGCCTGAGCCCCGAGCATGGAGGCCACTGGGAGGCGTTGAACGCCGATGGCTCGATTGATCTTCCCTCCAATATCCGGGTGCGGGTCCAGGCCCGCCAGGCGTTCGCCTTTGCGTTTTCCACCGTACGCGGCTGGTGCGACGGTGAGGCCATGGCCCGCCAACTGATGCGCTTTGTGGCCGAGCGGACGGCCCATCCCCACGCCGGAGGCGGCTTTACCCACCTGATGAATCCGGACTTTCAGGTTATTGATCAGAAGCAGGATCTGTACGATCACGCGTTTTTCCTGCTCGCCTATGCCTGGTGTTATCGGGCGTTTGGCGACCGGGCCTATCTGGACGGCGCCGAAGCCCTGATGGCCCACCTGGACCGGCACTTCGCCTCGGTGCACGGTGGCTGGACGGAAGGCGACTACGACTATGCCCAGCGCCGCCAGAACCCCCATATGCACCTGTTCGAGGCCATGATGGCGCTCTATGAGGCCAGCGGCGACGGTAAATGGCTGGCTCGGGCCGGTGAGCTGTTCGCTCTGTTCCAGACCCGCTTTTTTGACCCGGAGCGGGGGGTGCTGTTCGAGTTCTTTGAAGAGGACTGGCGCCTGAAACATGCGCCCGAGCAGGCACCGGTGGAGCCGGGGCACATGTTCGAGTGGGTGTGGCTGTTGGACTGGTACCACCGCCTGAGTGGGCACCCGGTAGAGGTCTATACCGAGGCGCTGTATCGCCAGGGGCTGGCCATCGGCCGGGTGGCGTCCGGTCTGGTTCTGGATGAGGTGCTGCCGGATGGCACACCACTCAAAAACAGCAAGCGCTGCTGGGGGCTGACCGAGCTGATCAAAGGCAGCCTGGTGCGCGCCCGCGCCGGTGACCCGGAAGCGGAAGCCCGGGCGGTTCAGGCGATTGATGATCTTTTCACTTACTACCTGACCGCAACCACGCCCGGTGCCTATGTCGATCAGCGCGGTGCCGATGATGAGGTGGTGCTGGACAAGGCGCCCGCCAGCACCCTGTATCACCTGGTGGTGCTGGCGGCGGAAGTGGCGGACTACGCCAGAGGTCGGGCCGGTGGCTAGCGCCGCACGGGCGCTTCAGGCCCCGCACTTCTAGGGAGCGGGAGTCACCTTTTTGGGAGTGTTGGGCAGCTCGGCGCCCGGTGCCGGGGCGGTGCTTTTGCGGATAATGAATTCCGTCGGTAGCACGCACTCGGTCTGGGTCAGGGGCTCGCCTTCAATGATCTTGAGCAGCATGTCCATCGCCATTTTGCCCATTTCCTCGGCGGGCTGGGACATGGTGGTCAGGCTCGGGTCGGTGTACTTGGCGTAGGCGATGTCGTCAAAGCCGGTGACCGACATATCTTCCGGCACCCGGATGCCCTGGGACTTCAACGTCTGGATGGCGCCAATGGCCATTTCGTCATTGGTGGAGAAGATGGCGGTGGGCCGGTTCTTCATGTGGCAGAACTGGAAAGCGCTGTTCAGGCCCGACCACATGGTGAAGTCGCCTTCGGCCACCAGGTCCGGATCGAACGGGATGCCGTGTTCGGCCAGGCTTTCTTTATACCCTTTCATCCGATCGATGGCGTGTGGGTTGTCTTTCAGACCCGAGATGGCGCCGATGCGTCGGTGCCCCAGAGAGATCAGGTAATCCACGATGGTTTTTGCCGCACCCCGGTTGTCGATGCGCACCGACGGGCCGGTGGTGTACTCACAGCCGCAGGCATTGACCGTGGCGATATCCGGCGGAATCACATTGTGGGTTTTTTCCGAGTGGGGGCGCAGTTGCAGGAGGCCGTCCGCCAGCCGGGTTTCCACCCGGCGGATGTACTCCAGCTCACGCTCCGGCGTGCCCCGGGTATCCCCGAGCAGGACCGCGTAGCCCTTTTGTTGGGCGCGATCCTCGATGGCGCGGATGACCAGCGAATAAAACGGGTTGGCGATGTCCGGGACCAGTACCACGATGGCGTAAGAGCGCGCCGAACGGAAGTTGCGGGCCAGCATATTGGGTCGGTAGCCGACCTTTTCGATGGCGCGGTGCACCTTGTTCATGGCCTCTTCAGAGACCTTTTCGGGCATGCTCAGGGCACGTGAAACCGTGGCGACGGAGACACCCGCCTCGCGGGCGACATCTCGAATGCTGGACATAGCGCAACTCGTTTATTGGATTGGAACGGCCGACAGGTCAGCCGTACAAGGTACCGTATTCCGCCGCTGGCGCCAATCCCTTCGCATCAGCTGTCGCTGACCCCCGCATCGCGGCGGCGCTGGCGTAATTCATATTCTATCTGATTCATGCGCTCGGCGTTTAACGGATACACCACCAGCAGCAGAATGGCCAGAAAGGCGAACAGGGCCGGAATCCAGCTCATCAGGTGCACCATGCCGGCGGTGGCTGCCTTGATGGTCTCCGGGTCGGTGCCCACGTAGCCGTAACCGGCCAGTACCACCAGCACCAGGGCCCCGGCAAAGCCGCCGCCGGTTTTCTGGATGAACGTGCCCGCCGAGTAGAACAACCCGGTGGCGCGGCGCCCGTGTTTCCATTCCGAGTAATCGGCGGTGTCGCCGAGCATGCTGAAGGTGAGCACCGGCATAAAGGCGGCGAAGAATTCCGCAGCGCCACCTAGCAAGTAGACCCAATAAATCCGCACTTCCAGACCGTCTTCCAAAAGTGGAATCCAGGAAAGGTTCAAGTTGAACACCCAGAAACCATCGGGAGGGAGGTAGAAAAGGCCACAAGTCAGTATTCCACTGACCGACAAGGAAATGATAAACAGGGTTTTCTTGCCCAGCAGGCGGCCCAGGTAGCCGGCGGTCAGCGCCGCGACAATGGATACCGCCAGCAGCACCATGAAATAGATTCCGGCCAGGGCTGCATCGCCCACGTAGTGAGTGAAGTAGTAGGCGATCACGCCGTACTTGATGCCGTTAAACAGCATGGTCAGAAAACCCAACCCCAGAACCATCAGCCAGGGCTTGTTGGTGAGCAGGTCGATCAGGTCCCGCTGAGAGGGCGTGGTGGCGCTCTCGGGCATGCGGATCAGACGCCGCACAAAGTAGCCGGTCGCCGCAAGCACCAGCAGTGAGACGATGCCGGTGATGGTCGGATCGAGCTGATAGCGTGCGTCGGGCTCTTGGGTGACAGCGTAAAAGAAGGCCGAAATCGCCATCAACGGAACAATGATCAGCGGCAGGTTGAACGCCAGATCTTTCAATTCCTTGCCGAGAGAGGCCTGGTTTACGGCGGATTCCACCCTCTCGCGGGTGGTGACAAAAGTGATGATACAGAGGGTGACCAGCAGTGCCGCGAACACATACATGGTCCGCTGATACCCTTGGGCGGAGTCGCCCTGACCGAAATATTCCACCATCATGGGGGTGAACCCCATCACCAGAATACCGCCCAGAAAGGCGCCGGCAAAGCGGTAGCCCGACAGCACGCTGCGCTCATTGTGGCTGGGGGTCATCACGCCCATCAGGGCCGAGTAGGGCACGTTGTTCACCGTATAGGCCAGGGTCAGGCCGATATAGGTGAAATAGGCCCAGGCGAGCTTCATGCCCGGGCTCAGGTCGGGGGCGGTAAAGGCCAGGACCATAAACAGGCCCAGCACCGGGGCGGACCAGAGAATCCAAGGGCGGAAGCGCCCGTGCCGGGATTGGGTGCGGTCCGCCACCATGCCCATCACGATGTCGGTCATGCCATCCGACAGGCGCACCAACAGCAGCAGCAATGCGGCGGCCGCGGCGGAAATGCCCAGAGTGTCGGTGTAGAAAATGGCAAGATACGCCAGCGCGCCGCGCCATACCAGGTTCGCGGCGGCATCGCCCATGGCGTAGCCGGACTTTTCAAGAATCGATAGCTTGTGCTGGGAAGGTTCGTTCACTGAACACCTCATTATTTATTATGGGATTGTTGTTGGACTCGGAGCCTGTGCCGATAGTGGGTTGCGCCGGCGGGCGGCCTCCCTCAGGCTCTCAGGACGCGCGATGTGGTCCCTGCGACTGTAAGTGGGAGCTAGGATAATCGCCTCCCCCGCGCTTGTACAGCCGGATGAGAGGTTGAGCGCCAGCGATCGGTGGGTAGTGGGAGGGTGGCGCTTGCAATACGTCATGGAACCGGTTACATTTGCGCATCTTTCGGCGTTCATCCGGCATTTTGTTCTGCTGTGAGCGGCTATGACAAACGGGGCGACGCAAGCGGGCGGTCGCCTCGTCAATAATAATGGGACTTTTCACTATGCAGTTTAATCTCGCCCCCCTGGATCTCGCGATCATCCTGCTGTACGGCGTTGCCACACTCGGGGTAGGGCTGTGGGTATCGCGGCGGGCCTCGGACAATATCCGCAGTTATTTTCTAGGCGGTAACAAGCTGCGCTGGTATTACCTGGGTATTTCCAACGCCTCGGGGCAGTTCGACATCAGCGGTACCATGTGGCTGGTGTCCCTGCTGTTCATCTACGGCCTGACCAGCATCTACATTCCCTGGCTCTGGCCGGTGTTCAACCAGGTGTTCCTGATGGTGTTTCTCTCGGTGTGGTTGCGCCGCTCCGGGGTGATGACCGGGGCGGAGTGGATCACCTTCCGGTTTGGCGACGGCCTGGGGGCACGCCTGTCGCATCTGAGTGTGGTGGCCTTTGCGCTGATTGGGGTGTTGAGTTTCCTGGCCTACGGTTTTATCGGTATCGGTAAATTCGCTGCTGTCTTTCTGCCCTGGCAGCTGCACCCGGATCAGTACTGGAACGAAATCTATTACGGCCTGATCATCACCGCGGTCACCACCGTGTATGTGGTCAAGGGCGGTATGTTCAGTGTGGTATTCACCGAGGTGCTGCAGTTTTTCATCATGACCATTGCCTGTGTCGCGGTGGGCTTCATTGCCATGCAGCAAGTCTCCCCCGAGGTGTTGCAGGCAATCATTCCGGATGGCTGGACCAGTGTGGGCATCGGCTGGACCCTGGATATCGACTGGGGTGGGACCCTCGAGGCGGCCAACGCCCGCATCGCCGCCGATGGCTACGAGCTCTTTGGGGTGTTCTTCATGCTGATGTTGCTCAAGGGGATTCTGGTGAGCATGGCTGGCCCGGCCCCCAACTACGATATGCAGCGTATTCTCTCGGCGCAGTCGCCCATCGAGGCGGCCAAGGTGAGCTGGTTTGTGAATGTGGTGATGCTGTTTCCGCGCTATATGCTGATTACCGGCCTGACGGTTTTGGCGCTGGCGTTTTTCATGGACGACCTGCGGGCCATGGGCGGTGCGGTGGATTTTGAGCAGATACTGCCCCTGGCCATGAAGCACTACGTCCCTACCGGTCTGCTCGGGTTGTTGATTGCCGGCTTGCTGGCCGCCTTTATGTCCACTTTCGCTGCGACCACCAATGCGGCCCCGGCCTATGTCGTTAACGACATCTACAAGCGGTATATCAACGATGAGGCGGAGCCCAAGCGCTATGTGTACCTTAGCTACATCGTGTCCATCGCCTTTGTGGTGGTGGGGGTCGGTATCGGGCTGTTTATTCCCACGCTGCACGAAATCATTTCCTGGATCGTCAGTGGGCTCTACGGTGCCTATGCCGCCTCCAATGTGCTCAAGTGGTATTGGTGGCGCTTTAACGGTTACGGCTATTTCTTCGGCATGGTGGTGGGGTTGATCATTGCCCTGGCGTTGCCGGCCCTGACCGACCTGGACCCGCTGTACGCCTTCCCTTACATGTTGGCGGCCTGTCTGCTGGCCTGTGTGTTGGCGTCCCTGCTGACCGCGCCGGATGATATGGAGGTGCTCAAGCGCTTCTATGTGAAGGTGCGCCCCTGGGGCTTCTGGGGGCCGGTACGCGAGGCGGTGCAGGCCGAGCACCCGGGGGTGAAGGTCAATCCACACTTTGCCCGGGATGCGCTGAATGTTGTGGTTGGCGTGGTGTGGCAAACCGCCCTGGTGGCGATGCCGATTTTTATGGTGATCCAGCACTGGCAGGAGTTCGCGCTGGCGACCCTGGTGGTCGTGCTGACCAGTCTGTTCCTGTGGCGCAACTGGTGGTGCAAGCTGGAGGATTATCCGGACGATATGCCCGCCGATGTGGTGCAGGAGGCGGATGCCCATATCGTGTCCCGGCACTGATCTGTGGGCCATTGCGGCGACTCAACGATTTGAGTTGAGTCGTATTGACCATCAGATTGAAGGCAGACCTTGCAATCTGTTTTGTAACCGATTACATTGAGTGGCATTGTGGCGCCGAATAAACCCAGCCGGTACAGCGCTCCAGTTGCCGAATACGAGTATCGAACAACGCCGGGCGTTTTCACCTGTCCGGCCAACCGTCAGGACCCCTTGTACATGAACGATTTCAACCACGCTGTCCGCTCGCTGCTGAGCGACCATGAAACCCTGATTACCCGCAAGAACCAGCCCGCCCCGGGTGGCAATGGTATTTACCAGCGTTGGCAATCCCCGATTCTGACCGCCGCGCACACGCCGGTGTTCTGGCGCTATGACCTGAACCCGGCCAGCAATCCTCACCTGATGGAACGCCTGGGGGTGAATGCCACCTTCAATTCCGGCGCGCTGTACTGGAAAGGCAAGTACCTTCTGGCGGTACGTGTCGAAGGGGATGATCGAAAATCCTTTTTTGCGATCGCCGAAAGTCCCAACGGGGTGGACAACTTCCGCTTCTGGGATTATCCGATCACTCTGCCGGAAACCGAGCGGCCCGATACCAATGTTTACGACATGCGCCTGACCGCCCACGAAGATGGCTATATCTACGGCCTGTTCTGTACCGAACGCAAAGACCAGAGCCGGCCCGATGATCTGTCCGCCGCCGAGGCGCAGTGCGGCATAGCGCGCACCAGGGATCTGGTGAGCTGGGAGCGGCTGCCGGATCTCATCACCTATTCCGGCCAACAGCGCAACGTGGTGCTGCATCCGGAGTTTGTCGATGGTCAATATGCCTTGTACACCCGGCCGCAGGACGGCTTTATCAGTGTGGGTAAGGGGGGCGGTATCGGCTGGGGCCTGTGCGCCTCCATGGAAAACGCCGAAATCAAAGCGGAAGTGATTGTCGATGGCAAGGAGTACCACACCATCAAAGAGGTGAAAAACGGTCAAGGTCCTGCGCCCATCAAAACGGAACACGGCTGGCTGCATCTGGCTCACGGGGTGCGCAACACCGCCGCCGGGCTTCGCTATGTGTTGTACGTTTTCATGACCGAGCTGGAGCGCCCCTGGGTGGTCACCCATCGTCCCGGCGGTCACTTCATTGCGCCTCAGGGTGATGAGCGGGTGGGGGATGTCTCCAACGTGGCGTTTGCCAATGGCTGGATCGTCAACGACAACCACGAGGTGTTCATCTATTACGCCTCATCCGATACCCGCATGCATGTGGCGACATCGACCGTCGACAAACTGGTGGATTACGCGCTCAATACGCCAGAGGATGGGTTGCGCTCTGCGGCGTCGGTGGCGACCCGAAACGCATTGATTGAGGCCAATCTCTCGCTGCTGGAAGGAATGAACAACTGATGGCGTTATACGAGCCCGCAGTGAAAAGCCCGTTGTCGGAATTGAGTCATGAGTTCCGCTCGGAATTGCTATCGATTGCCGACTGGTGGTTGGCCTATGCTCAGGACCAGGAGCGCGGTGGCTTTTACGGTGAAGTGGGAGTCGATAATGTGCCGGTGCCGGACGCCGACAAAGGTGTGGTACTGAATACGCGCATTCTGTGGTTTTTCAGCGAACTGGCCAGCGAGGTGGATGACCCCCGTTATCGCGAGGCGGCGGAGCGCGGTTACCGGTATCTTCTCGCTCACTTTCTGGATGAAGCGTACGGCGGTTTTTTCTGGACTCTGGATGCAGACGGAGCGCCTAAAGACACCAAAAAGCAGGTGTACGCTCAGGCCTTTGCGATCTATGCCCTGGTCGCCTATTACCAGTTGACCGGCGAGCCCCTGGCTTTACAGCAGGCGCAGCAGACGTTCGACCTTCTGGAGCGTCACACTGTCGATCCTGCGAAGGGTGGTTATCTGGAGGCGTTCAATCGCCAGTGGGGCGCGCTGGACGATGTGCGCCTGAGCGACAAGGACCTTAACTTCCCCAAAACCATGAACACCCATCTGCATGTGGTGGAGGCATACACCACTCTCTATCAGGTGGATGCGCGCGCTTCAGTCGCTGACGCACTGCATTACGCGATTGATTGTTTTGATCGTCATATCATCAACAAAGATAACTTCCACCTGCGCATGTTCATGGATCACGACTGGCAGGATCATTCGCCCGGTTATACCTACGGGCACGACATCGAGTGCAGCTGGTTGCTGGCAAAAGCCACCGAGTCCCTTGCCGATGCAGCGGTCAGCGAGCGCCTGAAACCGAGCGTTCTCGGCACCGCCTACGTCTGTCTCCGCGAATCCATGGGTGAGCACGGCGAAATGTACGACGGCTTTGAGTTTGCGACTCAGGCGTTCAATCATGAAAGGGTCTGGTGGGTGCAGGCCGAGGCCATGGTGGGTTATTACAAAGCCTATACCCTGTCCGGTAACGAGGATTTCCTGGCGACAACGGAACGACTCTGGTCGTTTATCAAGCGCTATCACAGGGCTGAAAACGGCGAGTGGTTATGGCTTTCGACGCTGGATGATCAAAGCCTCGCGCCTTCGTACAAGCTCGGCCCCTGGAAGGGTCCTTACCACAATGGTCGGGCCATGTTGGAGATGCTGCGGTTGCTCCAATGATACCGTCTGGTGGATAGTGTCGGATTACGCTTTGCTCCGAAGCGTCGGACCGATCCGACCTACGGTTTCCAAAGGTGCCAGGCCAAGACCAGGACGATGGCCCATCCGCTGATGGCCAGCACCGGCCACACCCATTCGGGTCGCCGTTGCAATATGGGTAGCCCCGCGTCTCGCGTCCACCGCGGGTTGGGCCGCTGAAGATCCTGCCACCATTCGGAAAGGGCATCGTAGCGCTGTTGGGGCTGAAGGCTCAGGGCTTTCTCCAGCGCTTTGTCCAGCCACAACGGCACCATCGGGTTGTGATGGCGAGCGGGCTGATAGCGTAACTTCTGCAACTGGCGTTCGTTCAACGCTTTGCCATAAGCGTCGCCGTACGGCTTCTGGCCGGTGAGCATTTCGTACAACAATACGGCGAGGGAAAATTGGTCGGAACGCGGGCCGGTCTGGCCACCGTAGCGATATTCCGGGGCAGAGTAATCCATGGTTCCCAGAATCTTATCTCGGGTAAAGGGGGCCTCCAGCTCTTCCACGCTGGCGACCCAGCAGGAGCCGAAATCCACGATCACTGGTCCCTTCGGTCCCATAACAATATTGTCCGGCTTGATGTCCTGATGCAGGGTCTCCTTTCGATGAAAGGAGCGTATACCCTTGATCAACTGCCCGGTAATGTCCACCGCGTCATTGATTGCCAGAGGTCCGCGTTCGGCCATCAATTGCCCGAGCGTTGGCCCGGGTATGTACTCGGTCAGATAGTACAGACACGAACGGGGCTCGGGGCCCGACATAACCCTGGCGACCTGAGGGCTTTGAATCCGTGCGCCTATCCAGGCTTCCATCACAAATCGTTCGAGGTACGCAGGGTCGTCGCTGTATAAAACCGAGGGGGTTTTCATGATCATCCTTCGCCCGGCGTCGTCCTGCACCTGGTAGACCTGGCTTCGGTTGGACTCGTGCAGTGGTTTTTCCACCCGCAACCCATCCAGGGTCTGCCCTGTATCGAGTAATGGCGGAAAAGGCAGTCGCGCCAGTACGTCCATGGCGTCATCCTGATTGGCGTGTCCCAGTTGCCGGACCGCGGCTACCTGTATGCTCAGATTGTCATCACTGCCATTGTCGAGCGCAGCTTTACTGGCTTTCTCCACCAGTTGCTGCGGGTGATCGCAGTGGGTTTTGATCAGCACGCGCAGGCGGTCTTCGGGCAGGTGATCGTGGATGCCATCGCTGGTCAGAATGAATACATCGCCAACGTGTACTTCCAGGGTGTGAAAATCCACCTCGACGCCAACGTCGGCGCCCAGTGCCCGGCTCAGGTAGGTTTCTTCGCGGCTGAGTGATTGGCAGTGGTCCCGGGTGAGTTGTTCGAGTTGGCCGCTGCGCCAGAGGTAAATGCGGGTGTCGCCGACGTGAAAGAGGTAGGCGTTGTTGCCTTTGAGGATGAGGGCGCTGAAGGTGGTAAGCAGCCCTTCACCGCGCACGCTGTTGCGACTTAGGCCCCAGAGGCTACGATTGAGGGATTGCAGTACTCGCTGACCGGATTGCCGGGTGCTCCAGGTGTCGGGGGTGGCGTAGTAGTCGGTCAAGAATCCGGTTATGGCGGTCTGGCTGGCTTCGCGCGCGGCGGCGCTGGAGCTGACGCCATCGGCGATGGCAATGGCGATGCCTTTGTGGGTAAGCGCCGCGTCATCGGGCAAGCGCGCCCCAATGGTATCCTGATTTTCGCCTTTGCGTCCGCCGTCACTATACTGGGCAAAGTCGATGGTTATTTTCGATTTTATATGGTCCATTTAGAAATCATTGTCAGTTTTTTGAAGTCGGAGAGTCCGGGCGCTCGTGGGGTATACCGTT
>NZ_DGMV01000017.1:7459-10039 GCF_002388575.1 Marinimicrobium sp. UBA4509 | reverse complement strand
GGATGAATAGGGCAATCCGGCGCCGCAGCATTCCTTTGTGGTGGTTAGCATTAGCAGCGGCGTTAAGCCTGCTGCTCACCATTCATGATACGTTTGTCATTGCTGTCTTCGAAGGCTACATATCCTGGTGCATACCCTACTGGGACAGTTGCACCAGTATCAGCCGTACAGGGCGTTACTGGCGGTGGGAATTCTCTCCGTTATCCTCACTGCCGCAGTACCTGCCTTGTACAGTCAACTAGACAATGCCTTTGAATGGGTATTGGCGCTACTCATAAACCTTCATGCGCTCTGGGTTGCGCTGCTCTGGCGGCAAAGCTCTTTCCGGGCAAGATTGTGGACGGAGTAAGGGATCGAACCGGGTTACCATGATCACCGACATTGCGAGCAGACCACCGGCGGCTTGTTTGGCCTTCAGAAAAGCTGGCCCCGGATTGCGGGCCAGCTGATACCCTCACCCTCCGCCCAACCCGCTCCGACCTCCGAATTGCCCGTTTGAGAGAAATTCAACCTTTTCAGCCTGGTGACACTCTCTCATTATCATTAACATTGGTTATTGACTTGATTATGAGAAGTCCTTAAATTCGTATCCGCAAATGGAACGCGTTTCTATTTAGAATTTCAAATACGAATAATTGCGGAGAAACACATGTTTAAACCTTCCCGCTTATCACTGGCCGTGGCTGTCAGCCTTGCCCCGGGCGCCAGTTGGGCAGTCGGCGATGATCAGCCCCAGATGCTTGAACCCATGGAAATCATTGGCGATGCGTCTGCCGCCCAGACCTTGCCGGGGTCAGGCTACGTTGTTGGCGATCAACAGTTGAAAACCGAGGTTGAGGCCGACATCAACCAGGTACTGAAAACCGTCCCGGGCGTGTATGTACGGGAAGAGGAGGGTCTGGGCCTGCGCCCTAACATTGGCATTCGCGGTGCCACGGCCGAGCGAAGCAGCAATGTTACCCTGATGGAAGATGGCATTCTGATCGCGCCGGCGCCCTACTCCAATCCGGCCGCCTATTATTTCCCGACGTTCAAGCGCATGTCCTCGCTGGAAGTACTCAAGGGTGCCCCGCTGCTGCGCTATGGTCCGCAAACCACCGGCGGCGTGATCAACCTGATTTCCACACCCATTCCCGACGAGCAGAAGGGCTACGTCGAAGCCGTCACCAACGAGCGCGGCTCCACCGACGTTCATGCAACCTATGGCGACACGAACGGTGACTGGGGCTATCTGGTTGAAACGGTCCAGCGCTCAGCGCAAGGCTTCAAGGACATTGACCGAAGCAACCGCAACAGTGGCTTCGACATCAGTGATTATGTCGGCAAGCTACGCTGGCAGGGAGAGCGCCAGAGCGTAACCGCCAAGCTGCAGTATTCCGAGGAAACCTCCAACTCGACCTATGTCGGACTGACGGATGCGGACTTCAACCAGGACCCCAACCGGCGCTACGGGCTTTCCAGTCTCGACCAGATGGATAATACTCACTCCGGTGTCAGCCTGACTCATCAGTTCGAGTGGAGCGACAATGTAAGCAGCACCACGACTCTCTACCGCAACGACTTCAAACGCAATTGGTACAAGCTCAGTGGCGCCGGAAACATCATCGGCCAGGCAAACGCCGGCGACGCCAATGCCCAGGGTATTCTGGACGGCACAATTGACGCCAGCGGTCTGGAATACAAAAACAACGCCAGGGACTACCTGTCCCAGGGCGTGCAGACAAACTTCGATGTAAACATTGGCAACCACGAATTCGACTTCGGCGCCCGCATCCACGAAGATGAAATGGATCGCTTCCAGCCGGTGGATGTGTACGACCAGGTCAATGGCTCCCTGGTGTTCCAGAACAGCGTGGCCCCAACGGGCAGCAACAACCGCTTTGAGACCGGCGAAGCCCTGAGCTTCTGGGCACTCGACAAGTGGCAGGCGACGGACAAGCTCAATATCAACCTCGCTCTGCGCTACGAGGATGTACAGACCAGCCGCACCCAATACGCGGATCCCGGTCGCACGACCGTCGACAGCACCCGCGCCAATGACAGCGCCGAACTCCTGCCTGGCGCTTCCTTTACCTATGACCTGTCCCAAAGCTGGCAGGTTCTGGGTGGCGTGCACCGGGGTTTCTCCCCTCTCGGAGGTGGTGCCAGGGCAAACGAAGATCCGGAAACCAGCAAGAACTGGGAAGCCGGCGTCCGCTACTTTGGCAATGCGTTCTTCGCGGAAGTGATCGGCTTCTACAGCGACTTCTCCAACAAGGCTGAAAACTGTTCAGTGGGCTCGCCGTGCAGCAATGGCGCCACTTCTGGCAGTTTCGTAGCCGGCGAGGCTGAAATTGCCGGTGCGGAATTCCAGCTCCAGACCGGCACCGAGGCGGGCGAGTTCTACCTTCCGGTCAGCCTTACCTACACCTTTACCCAGGCGGAAATCAGCAAGGACAATGCTGCCTCTGGCCTGAAAAAAGGCGAGCAACTCAAAGACGTTCCGGAAAACCAGATGAGCCTGCGGGTCGGCATGGAGCACCCGAGTGGCTGGGACAACTACCTTGTGGCCACCTACGTCGATGAGATGTGTGTCAGCGC
>NZ_DGMV01000017.1:3865-7318 GCF_002388575.1 Marinimicrobium sp. UBA4509 | reverse complement strand
CTGACCGCCAGTGCCGATGTCTTCCTGAAAGTGGACAACCTGTTCGATGAACAGCAAATTGTCTCACGTTGGCCCGATGGCGCCATGGCGAACCTGCCGCGCACCGCTTCACTGGGGATCAGCGTTAATTTCTGATGAGTGAACGGAGATTGCTGAAAATCCGGCTTCCACTCATCGGGAGCCGGATTTTTGGATCACTCCGATAATCCTTTTTTCACACTCAGGCGCCACTTCGCCTGAGAACGTCGCGCCATTGATGATCTGGACCGCAGCGTCGCCAACCTCGGAAGAGCCAATCTGGACAACGCTAACAACCGGCTTTTCTGATCCTGATTCCTTCGTTACTGTTACAATCAACAGAGGACGAGCGAAACTTTCCCACCACGAAAAACGGCGCTTACAAATGAAAATTCTGATTGTTGAGGACAATGCGGTACTTGCCAAAAGAATATCGGACTGGCTTGCGCAGGCGCACTACACAGTCGATATCGCCAAAACCGGCAAAGAAGCGGACTCGTTGATTGAAACAAGCTCCTACCAGGCCGTTATTCTCGATATCGGACTGCCCGATGAAAATGGACTGTCTTTAATGCAAAGATGGAGAAAAAACGGGAAAAAAGAGGCCATCCTTATTCTGACCGCACGCTCCAACTGGACTGAGAGAGTAGAAGGGTTGAACGCGGGTGCCGACGATTACCTTCCCAAACCGTTTGAGTTTGATGAACTGAAAGCCCGGCTCAGTGCGATTATCCGCAGAAAGGACGGCAGAACGACAGACCAGATCAGCGTCGACGGATTTCATCTCAACGCCACCTACCGAACGCTTACCACGCCCGACCAGAAAGAGTTCAGACTGACAGCTACGGAATTCCGCCTTTTACAGTGTTTCCTCCGTTCACCAGACAGGGTATTTTCCCAGGACGAACTGGTTGAAACCCTCTACAACATAGAAAGATGCCCCACCAGAAATGTTGTTCAGGTCTATATAGCCAGGCTCAGAAAAATAATAGGGGGCAATAAAATCAAGACTTTGCGTGGCCAGGGCTACTTCTTCGAAAAAGATCCTACTGGCTGAACGCCCGAACGAACCAGGTCAACATATGCCAGCTCCAAAGAGTATCCGAAGAACAGCCATTCAGTATGGGGCTGTTTTCAGCCTCGTCTATTTCACCCTGATATTCTTTTCACATGCCTACGTGATAAAACAACTATCGGACGAGTCCAGGAAACAACACCTGAGTAAAGAGCTGGAAAACTTTCAGGCAATCATTGAAGCCGAGTCCCCGACAACTGACGACCTCAGGAACATGATCCATCAGTTTGAAATGCTTCTGGGGCATGCCATCATCATCGAAACGGCAGGCGGGAGCGTCCTGACGAGCAACAACTTTGACCTGAGCCAAATGCAGGGCGTTGTGGATAAGCCCGAGGGTTTTATTCACATAGCGCAGGGCGCGAACACGCTTTTTGGGCTTAGACGTACGTTCACTGCTACTGGAAAGCTGGCCTCAATCACCGTTCTTGAAACCGAGGGGGCGCTCTCTGAACGACCGCTGAAGGCCCACCTGACATTGCTCGGTGCCTCGGCCGTTCTTCTGGCGATACTGCTGGCACTGATTGGAACCACCACACATCTGACGTTAAAGCCCATCAGTAGGATAAAAGAGGACCTGAGACGGCTCCAATCCGGGAAACAAAGTCGTCTGAACCCTCACGTGCCGGAAGAGTTTCGTCCGCTGATCCGGCAGCTCAATGATTTGCTCGAGCTGTCAAACCGGCGGCTGGACCGCCACCGCCGCCTGAATTCCGATCTCTCTCACCTGGTCAAAACCTCTATTTCTGCCAATCTTGCCATTTTGTCGGATATCGATACCTTGCCTCCGTCACGGGAGGATGTTGTGTTTATGGCCTCTAACTTGCGGGAGCTTGACAAATCCCTGAAATACCGGATGAGCAAAGCAGACATATCAGGCAGACAGATGGGACGGACGTGCATGCCGGTTGAAATCACGGCAAGTGTCATCACCGTTATGGAAAAAATCTTCCCTGACACGGTTTTTCGCCTCCACACCAACTTACCTGAAAACTTCAGCTGGCCAATGGAGCGACAGGATCTTTCAGAGCTACTTGGCAATTTACTCGAAAATGGCGGGAAGTGGTGCCAGACAACCGTCGACGTTACAATCGCCCGCACGTCATCAGGACTCTCCATAGAAGTAGCGGACGATGGCCCCGGAATTTCTCCCGAGGCGGCAGCCACTGTCATGAACAGGGGTACCAGGCTGGATGAAACGGTCGCCGGTTTCGGGCTCGGATTGTCCATCGTGTCCGAGATTGTCGAAGACAACCTCGGACAGATGAACATGGGTACCTCAAAAAACGGAGGAGCCAGCATTGTCATTCTACTGCCACTTCCGGATTAGAAAACCTCCAGAAAGGCAACCGTCGATGACGCAGCGCGGCTTCTCCCATTTTTTACCGTTGGATATCACTCACCTTGGCTCTTGAAAAGCGACCGAACAGAACCGGCAAAACAAAGAGTGTCAGGAAAGTTGCAGTCACGAGACCACCAACAATCACGCTGGCCAGTGGCTTCTGGATTTCCGCTCCCACGCCCGTCGACAACAGCATCGGTATCAAACCGAGTGCCGAGGTTATTGCTGTCATCAAGACAGGACGCAAACGGGAGACGGCACCTTCAAACACCGCGGTATCCACGTTCAATCCATCCTGTATTCGCTGATTGATGCTTTCGACCATAACGACCCCGTTGAGCACCGCCACACCAAACAAAGTGATAAATCCAACGGAACTGGGTACTGAGAGATACTGGCCGGAGATCCAGAGTGAAAAGACGCCACCAATAACGGCAAGCGGCACGTTGACCAGAATTAACAGTGCCTGACCGACCGAACTGAAAGCAAAGTACAGCAACAGCGCGATCAGGCCCAGAGATACAGGTACCACAATGGTCAATCGTTTCTGAGCTCGCTGCTGGTTTTCGAACTGACCACCAATATCCACCGAATAGCCGGGGGGAAGGTTCACTTCTGACGCGATGGTATCCTGAATATCGGCAACCACACTGCCCATGTCACGACCCTGCACATTGGACTGAATGACCACACGGCGCTGAACGTCGTCGCGGCGCACCTGGGGCGGGCCAGACTCAATAGACACATCGGCCACATCACCGAGTCTCACCCAGGCTCCGGAAGGCGCCTGCAACCTGAGATCAGCAATGGCATCCCGGTCTTCCCGGAAACGTTTGGCCAGGCGCACATAGATATCGTACCGCTCATTTCCGTTGATGATCTGGCCCGCGGCGGCACCACCCAGTCCGTCCCGGACGACACTCATCACATCAGACACGGCGAGTCCGTACCGGGAAAGTGCCTGACGGTCTGGCTGAACCACCAACTGCGCTTCACCGGCAATCTGCTCCATGGCCAC
>NZ_DGMV01000017.1:381-3586 GCF_002388575.1 Marinimicrobium sp. UBA4509 | reverse complement strand
ATAGGCTGAGAAAAGTTAAACAGTAGCCCCGGGTGCTGTTCGAGCTTCGCCTCAAACAGGGCCTGCAATTCATAGCGATTACTGGCGCTGGTCCACTCCGAAGTTGGTTTTAAGCCAATATAGATCTCTATATTGTTAACGGGCTCCGGATCCCCGCCTATTTCCGGTCGGCCCGCCCGGGACAGGGCGTAGGTCACTTCTGGAAATTCCATCAGCATGGCTTCCAGTTTTGGCGCCACTTCAAGCGCCGTATCAAGGCTTGATGAAGGGGCCAGGGTCACCCGGAGGTTAATCGTTCCCTCTTCCAGTTCAGGAACGAACTCCGTGCCGAGTCGTGGCACAACCAGCGCCGCCAGCACAACAAGAACAGCCGCCGCGCCAACAACCACGCGGCTATGCTTCAGTGACCAGGCAAGCCCCATGCGATAGAGCTTTTCCAGGGGTTTTAGAATGAAGCTTTCCCGCTCCCGGATACCCTTACGGAACATGTATGACGCCAGCGCGGGTACAACCACCAGAGCGACGATCACAGCGGACACAATGGCCAGCATGATGCTGATCGCCATTGGCTGGAAAAGCTTGGCTTCCACACCTTCAAAGCTGAACAGAGGCATGAAAACGACCAGGATAATCGCCGTCGCGAAAAAGATCGGCCGCGCCACTTCCCGGCCCGCTTCCTGCAGTCGAAGTGCAATGCCACGATCATCGTGCGATGCATCCAGCGGATCGGGGTCGCCTTCAGCCAACTCATTCCGGTGGGCGTCATGCTCAGCATCGGGATGGGTCAGATGCTTGAAAATGTTCTCAACCATAACAACAGAGCCATCCACCAGCATGCCAATTGCCACAGCAATACCGCCCAGAGACATCAGGTTGGCCGAGAGACCGAACCAGGCCATGATCATCAGGGCAATCCCGATGGAAATCGGTATTGAAAGCAGCACCAGCGTTGTTGCCCGCAGATTCATCAGGAACAGGGCAAGCACAATCGCAATAAACACAAAAGCCAACAAAAGCGCATTGGTCACCGTCTCTACGGCCTTGGTCACCAGATCCGCCTGGTTGTAATAGGGCTCAAAACGAACCCCACTCGGAAGCGCCTGATTTATGCGATCAATGCGGGCCTCGATGCCGTCGATGGTGGCTTTTGTGTTGGCCCCCATTCGTTTGAGTACAATGCCAGAAACCACTTCACCCAGTTGTTCAACCTGACCGGCTTCATCCTTCCGGGTCATGGTTACCGCACCCTGGCGAATTTCAGTGCCCAGCGCTACCTCGGCGACATCGTTCACTGTCACTGTAATGCCATCACTGGTTTTAACGGGCACCTGACGGATCTGCTCGAGCCCCTGCTCGCCATTACCCAGCCAGCCCATACCGCGAATAACCAACTGCTCCTGCCCGCGGCCCATATACCAGCCCCCAACATTGGAGTTGTTGTTCTCCAGGGCTTCCATGACATCGTTCTGTGATAAGTCATAGGACAGCATTCGCGCCGGGTTCAGGTTAACCTGGTACTGGCGGACCTCTCCGCCAAACGACAGGATTTCCGTAACCCCTTCAGCCGGTATCAGCAACAGTTTGACCAGCCAGTCGTGCAAGCTGCGCAATTCCATTGCGTCGTACCCCGAATCCGGGTCCGCTATCAGCAAGTACTGGTAGACCTGGCCAAGACCGGACGTATTCGGCCCCATTTCAGGCACCCCGACCCCGTCCGGAATCAGCTCCCGCGCGGCCTGCAACCGCTCGAAAACCAGTTGGCGCGCGAAATAGATATCCGTGCCCTCTTTAAAGACCACGGTGACACCAGACAACCCGGTTTTGGAGATGGACCGAACCTCCTCAACATCCGGCAACGCATACATCACCGCTTCAATGGGATAGGTGATCAGCTGCTCGACTTCCTCAGCCGCAAGTCCGGGCGCCTCTGTATTAACAGCGACCTGGACGTTTGTAACGTCGGGGAAAGCATCAAGATTCAGTTTTGGTATCTGAAACGCGGCCGTGGCGATAAGCACTGCAAGCGCAATAAGAACCAACAGGCGGTTCTGAACCGCCCAGTCGACAACTCGGTTGAACATAATGACTCCCGGAATCAGTGGTTGTGCGGATCAAAGCCGCCTTTGGCAATCTCAGAGGCCACAAAAAATGCGCCCCGCAAAACGACTCGTTGGCCCGCAGCCAGGCCGGAAACCTCACGGAGCCCGCCAATTGAGCGGCCCAGTTCCACTTCCACGGGTTCATACTCGCCTTCGGCCTCTTCCACATAGACCGTCCAGTCGCCGTCCGCGCCACGCATCAATGCAGTCTCCGGCACGGCAAGCACCGGCTCGCTGGTCTTAAAACGAAAATACACATCTGCGAACATTCCTGGATGAAAACGATCTTCAGGATTGTCCAGCTCAAGCCTGACAATCCGCGTGCGGGTCACAGGATCAATGGTGTGGGCTTCCTGGGACACCGTTGCCACGCCCACACGACCCGCTGCCCTGACTTCGGCTTCCGCGCCCTTCTCTAGAACAATGTCGGAGCTTGCTGGCAGATGGGCTTCTACCCAAAGCTCACTCTCATCAGCAAGAGTCACCAGCGGCTGGCCAGCCTCAACTCTTTGTCCTTGCTCAAACTCATCGGTCAGTACTGCACCATCCACGCGAGCCCTGAGCATGTATTCACCGAGACTATCCACCCCGCTGGCCTTCAACGCACCAATGTCATCATCGTTCAGCCCGTAAGCAAGCAGAGTCGCCCTTGCTGCTTCAATGTTGGCTTTCGCTGTATTGAACCGCTGATCGCCAACCACGGAACGACCCAGCCCGCTGATTCGCTTCCATTCAGGAAAAGCTTTCCTGTAATCCGCCTGCGCCTGTGCCACCGTCTCACTGAACAGGGTTACCAGCGGCTGGCCCTTGGTTACGTGCTCACCCAGTTCCACGTGACGCCGCAGCACCACTGAGGCAACCCGGGGGGACACGTGATAGCTGGTATAGCCGTTGGTTAGCAGCTCACCGGGCGCGTAGATTTCATAGTCAACGCGCTTGCTCTCAAGGGTTGCTACTTCAATGCCGGCGAGCTCTTTCTGTTTGGCATTGATGCTTGCGGTGGCCGCTTCTTCATGGCCACCGTTCTCGTCTTCGTGGCCGTGCCCCCCTTCCTCTTCATGATCACCTTCCTCCTCATGCTCACCTTCCTCCTCATGCTCACCTTC
>NZ_DGMV01000017.1:0-176 GCF_002388575.1 Marinimicrobium sp. UBA4509 | reverse complement strand
CCTTCCTCCTCATGCTCACCTTCTTCACCATGATCTTCCTTATACTCGCCCTCCTCACCGGTGACTTCCTGATGATCGTCGCCACTGGCAGCATGATCATGACCGGCTTCCTGATGAGCATCTTCCTCTGCCTGTACAAAAGAAAGTGGGGCTGTAAGCAACGTCAATGCGAATAC
>NZ_DGMV01000069.1:57479-69615 GCF_002388575.1 Marinimicrobium sp. UBA4509 | reverse complement strand
CCACCGTAATTGTCGCCGAACACCACTTCAAGGACGTCAATGATACCTGGGGCCACACCTGTGGTGATCGAGTGTTGACCAAAGTCGCCGACGTTTGCCGACACTCATTGCGCCCCACCGACATCATTGGCCGCTTCGGAGGCGAGGAATTTGTGGTGGCGCTGCCGAACACTGATTCAATCAATGCGCAAGCCGTGGCAGAGCGGTTGAAGGAGAATGTCGCCGCACTGATACTCGAGGGGGAGATGAGCGATCTTCGCCTGAGCGTCACCATTGGTATAGCGGTCGCCAACGCCGACGATGATCTGGATGCGCTGATTACCCGGGCGGATAACATGCTCTATGTGGGTAAGCGCGATGGTAGGAATCAGGTCGTGATGTTAAATTAAGGTGGCTTATTGAGAGACTTCGAGGTTTTGAAATGTACTTCAAACGCTCCGGAGCTTACATTGATTGCCTGCATATATCGGCCATTATCAAGGAGAAAGTCGTTGAGGATTTTAGTCGTTTTTTTGGTATCGGTTTTGGCCACTGGCTGTTCTACCTCCACCAGCAGAATGCACGAAGAGCGAGCAGCGGCGGAACAAAGCCGGGCCTATCGGATTGGCCAACAGGCAGGCACGCCTGACAACATCCAGGCTATGCGCTCGGCTCAGAAGAGCGCCCAATCCCACCGGGATCAGGCACAGGAGACGGACGGCTGGTCGATGTTTGAGTTTCTGTTCGAGATGATTGAATTTATTGGCGACAGAACGTGACCCCTGGAGCTATCGCCCCCAGCATGGCGCCCCTCCAGTCACCCACCCGCTTGAAAACCACTCTCCGCCCGCCTATACCTTCTAGTTACCACCCGTTCCTTCCGGCCCCACCACGGGCAAGTTGTTCCTAATTCCTGAAATCAGGAGCCAACCATGAAATTTGTTCACGATCCCGAGGGCACACGCCTGCCCATCAAGCTGGACAGCACCAGTAATGGAGAGTATGTGCCTATCCCGCTGGACAAGACGAGCAAGCTGGCCAACCGCATGGCGCACGAGGCCACCTCTGCCAACGCACACCGGCTGGGTGTCAGCCGACGGGAGCTGCTGGTGTCCGCCTGCGGCGCGGCGACCACCCTGTTGGCGTTCAATGCGGCTCAGGCGGCGGCCGGGCGTGGGGCTGGTTTTTATTCCCTGGCGTCTGAAGCCGGGCTTGATAAGTATGCCGCCGCCGAGGCGCTGGAAGGGGATGAATTCATCTTCGATGTGCAGGGTCATTTCGTGAATCCCACTGGGGCCTGGCTGGACAAGATACCGGAGGATGCTCGACCCCTGTCCGGCATGGAACAGGCCGGCTGCGCCCTGGCCACCGGCAAGGAGGACCGCTCTTATCTGCAGTGCCTGGGCCCGGATGCGTTTATCCAGGATGTGTTCATGGATTCCGACACCGACCTGATGGTGCTTTCCTTCGTGCCCTCGAAGCGGGACGAGGAGCCACTCACCATTGAGGAAGCGTCCGCCGCGCGATCGATTGTCAATCAGATGAAAGACAACCGTCACCGCCTGTTTCTGCACGGGCGGGTCAATCCGAATCAGGACGGCGACCTGGAGGACATGGACCGACTGAAGGAGGAATTCGGCGTGGTCGCCTGGAAGACCTATACCCAGTGGGGACCGGACGGCAAGGGCTACTGGCTGGATGATGACGACACCGGTATTCCCTTTCTGGAGAAAGCGCGCAAGCTGGGCGTGAAGATCATCGTCATTCACAAGGGCATTCCTTTCGGACCCCAGTCCTATGAGCACTCCCTCTGCGACGACATTGGCCGGGTCGCCAAGCGCTATCCCGATCTGAAGTTTCTGGTCTATCACTCAGGGTTTGTGCCCGGGCAGGCCGAGGGGCCCTATGATCCTAGCCGGAACGAAGGCGTCGACTCCCTGATCAAGACGGTGGTCGAGAACGACCTTGGCCGACACTCCAATGTTTACGCGGAACTGGGGTCAACTTGGCGGTTTCTGATGCGCGACCCCGACTCCGCCGCGCATACTCTGGGCAAGTTGATCAAATACCTGGGGGAGGACAATGTGCTCTGGGGCACCGACTCTATCTGGTACGGCTCGCCCCAGGACCAGATTCAGGCGTTCCGGACTTTCCAGATTGCCGAAGCAGTACGGGAAAAACACGGCTACCAGGGGCTGACACCAGAGATCAAGCGCAAGATCTTTGGCCTCAATGCCCTCGTGCCCTACGAGATTGACGAGTCACTGATCCGCCAGCTGGTCGGCAAAGACAACATCTCTCTGGCCCGAGCCCACTACCGCGAGCACCCGGATCCCCACTACCGCACCAATGGTCCCAAGACGCGTCGCGAATTTCTGAACCTGATGCGGTGGAGTGGTGGCCGGGCTACCTGATGGGCTTGCGTGGCTTCGCCTGGGATGTCATCATTAATTTATATGATAAATTGGCAGATCTACCTTAGGTCTGGCCAGAAATGATGCCCCCAACAAAAAGGTCAACACCATGACAAAGAACGTCCGGATTCTCGCTTTCGCCATTTTCTCCACGCTGGCCGCGGTGAGCACAGCTCATGCCACCGAGGACCCAGTGCGGCATATTGTTGCCTTCAAATATAAAGAAGGGGCAGCCGAGAGTGATATCAATCAGGTAACCAATGCCTTCCGCGCTTTACAGAACGAAATTCCCGGAATCGCCTCCTATGAAGACGGCGTCAATAACAGTCCGGAAGGCTTGAACAAAGGGTTCACCCACGTTTATGTTGTCACCTTCGACGACGCAGAAGCCAGAGACGAGTACCTGCCGCACCCAGAGCACAAAAAGTTTGTGGCGCTGATGGAGGAGCTCGACATCCTGGAGGATGTATTTGTGATCGATTATTCAATCAAAGAGTGAATAATTATTACCTTTGCCAAAGAACATCTTCAAGCGCCAGCGTAGCGTTATTCAAGCCGCGAACCTGAAGGGAGGTAGCTATCTCTTCAGTTCGCGCTGAATTTCCTCTAGCTGATCCGCAATTCTCGCCTGCTCACGAGCGCTTTTGCGTAAAGCTCGCACTGCCATTACTACGGCAACAGCAAGCCCTACAATTGAACCCAACTTAATCAACAGAGCGACGATGGCGAGCGCACCAGGTGTACCAATCATTATTTGCGTCCTTTTTGTAATACAATTAAGATGAGCGTAATCAATATAATCAGACATTACAACCACTGATCAACCAGAATGGATATCGCATGAACACACTCCTACATCGCAATCGGCTGATTGTACTCGTCGTACTGTTTTTCCTTAACGCTTGCACCACCGGCAGCAACCAGTCTACCCATGCGCTACCGGACGCCGAGGTCGTACGGGAACAACTGACCCGCGCCAATGATTACTGGCAGTCAGAGCATCCGGAACCCGGCTGGGCTTTCTGGGAACACGCGGCTTACCACACCGGCAACATGGAAGCCTATTTCGTAACGGGCGACCAGGACTACCTTGATTATTCCCTGCGCTGGGGCGAGCGAAACGAGTGGATGGGCGCGAAATCAAACCAGCCTTCAGAGTGGAAATACAGCTACGGGGAAACCGACGAGTTTGTACTATTTGGTGATTGGCAGATCTGCTTTCAGACCTATATCGACCTTTATGAAATCACCGGAGATCGCGAAAAAATTGCGCGGGCGCTGGAGGTGATGGAATACCAGATGGCCACCGATGCGGATGACTACTGGTGGTGGGCCGATGGCCTGTACATGGTGATGCCGGTCATGACCAAGCTCTATCAGGTCACTGGCGACGACCTGTACCTTGAAAAGCTGCACGAATACTACACCTACGCCAAAAGCATCATGTACGACGAAGAAACCGGCCTGTTCTTTCGCGATGCCAAGTACGTTTACCCTGAGCATAAGAGCCTGAATGGTCACAAGGATTTCTGGGCCCGGGGCGATGGCTGGATCTTTGCCGGTCTGGCCAAGGTGCTGGCGGACCTGCCCGAGGACCATAGGCATCGGGATGAATACCTGGCGGATTATCAGAAAATGGCCGCCACCCTGGCCGATGCGCAGCAGCCCGGTGGCTACTGGACGCGCAGCCTGCTCGACCCGGAGCACGCTCCCGGGTATGAAACCAGCGGCACGGCCTTTTTTACCTACGGCTACCTGTGGGGCATAAACAATGGCCTACTCGATCGAAATACTTACTTGCCTGTCGCCCTGAACGCGTGGCAGTACCTGAGCGAAACAGCGCTGCAGGGGAGTGGCAAGATCGGCTATATTCAGCCCATTGGTGAGCGAGCCATACCCGGCCAGGTTGTCGACGCCGAATCCACTGCCAATTTTGGCGTGGGCGCCTTTCTGTTGGCCGCCTCTGAGATGTATCTATTACTAGAAAGGTGAGCGCTCCAAGTGGGCGAATCAGTCCTGACTCGTTTACCGGAGGTGGCCTCTGGCCAGCTGACGTGAAATATCGTCGTCCAGCGGCTCCGGTATGGACAGCACAGTCTCCGAATGGGCGCTGGCTTGGCCTCGGTTGATCGTCAGCGTCACGGTATACTCACCGGGCTCACTGTAGGTGTGATAGATATAGGGTTCGGTGCCATCGCTGTTATACACAGCGCCATCGCCCATATCCCAGCGGTAGCCTTGGGCGGTATGATCTTCGGGCGGCAAACACGACACCAGCCCGCTGACGGCCGGATTGATCAGGCAATCAAATTGATCGCCCGACACGCTTCCGTCACTTTGGGGCGATCCGGCGTAGACCAGGGCGGGGACGGCCAACAGGCAAAGGCACAGACGGACTATTATTGGCATGGTGCATTCCTCCTGAGGAACGTGACGGGCAAGCCAAAACGCACGGCAGCTTCGTCAATGCTAGTTAAAAACACGATGCAATATCGTGATGAGCTCCACAGAAACTGTGCGGAACCTTCACCTTATGCGCTCTACCAATAAATTGTGCACAATGCGGGTGAAAAATCGGTGAGTTTTATCCAGCAACGAACAGACCGAGAGGAAATGCTTTGTGATATCCATCAGGCTTTTCAAGATCGCCGGGATGACCTTGCTTGCGCTGGGCCTTGCAGACTGCACCTTCACCGAGCGCGGCGTGTATGACGGTATTCGCCAGGGGCAGATCAACGAGTGCAATCAGATGCCGAGTGGGCAACGAGAGCGCTGCCTGTCCGAGATTACCGGAGAGTATGAGGAGTACCGCCGTCAGCGGGAGATGATCGAGGACGAGCAATAGACCGATAACTTATAGTACAATAGACCAGATTCGACCAAAAACTCATAAAATGACTCGACCATGCTGACGTTTTACCGGCGATCCATGGCAGCCTTTCTGGTGCTGCTGGCGGCCACTGCGACAATCATCTATAGCGGCTATGCCAAGTCGCAACTGAATACCTCACTCTTCCCAGCCGATGACGACGGGTACCTGTGGGCACCGGCGATAGAACCCCGCAACCCCACTGGAGACACCTGGCTATCGATCAAGAGTAAGGCTGGCACACTTGACTACGAGTTTATGCTGGATCCTGAGGAGTCATTTCCGTACACCCATTTCTCCCTGTACTTCATCAAGCCGGAGCAGGCCCATCACATGGTGGATCTGACCGGTTATCACAGCATCTCGTTCCGCGTGCTGTGCGCGCCGCGCAACGTCCTGCTGTTTGCGTTGTTCAGCTATGACGACCAGGTCACCGATCCGCTTCACCAAGATACCCGACGAGTCTCGTCCACCGCATTTTCCTGCGATAACCGCTGGGAAACCGTAACCCTGGAACTGAAAGAGCTGATCACGCCTGACTGGTGGCTGGATCGCTATGGTCTTGAGCTTAGCGAGCGAGGTTACCGCCAGGACAAAACCATGGGTCTGGCATTCATCAACTCCCTACAAAGTCCTGTCGATGTTCTGTCTCAGGTCCGCATCGACGAGCTGAACCTGATTGGCAGCCGGCCCGGTTATCTATACGCCAGTGTGGGCGTCAGCCTGGCCCTGTGGGCGCTCTTCCTCGCATGGGTAACCCGCGCGTACATCTCGGTAAAAACCGCCGTCTTGAAAGAAAAAATAAAGCGGGATCAACCTCTGATTGCCTACAAGAAGCTCTCCATCGAACCTCAGAAAGACAAAGACAAAAGTGCCCTTCTGCGGCATATCGCCACGGAGTACGCCAACTCCGAGCTGACACTGGACTCCACCGCCGTAACACTTGGCATCAACCGCACCAAGGTCAACGAAATTCTGAAAGAAGAGTTGGGCCTGACCTTTACCGCTTACCTGAAGCGGCTTCGATTGACCGAGGCTGCACGCCTGTTGTCAGAGAACTCTGGCGCCAACATTTCCCAAGTGGCGTACTGCGTGGGTTATAACAACGTCTCCTATTTCAACAAGTTGTTCAAAGAAGAGTACGGCTGCCCACCCAAAACCTTTCAGAGCCTGTGTCGCCCCAAAAATCCCGAGGAGAGGCCAGATTAGCATCACCTATCTTCATGGCAACTGCTTTCTTCCTGGCCGCTTCAGAGACGCACCCACTAAAGATTAAACCTTAACTGCCGCCTTGTAACCGCCAGATTTGAAAAGACGATGGAGCATCGCCTACCAGAACGCCGCAGTGCATCCAGTATACGGAGTCGCCACGTCTTGTCGGAAAATTATGAATCGCCTGACAGGCATAGTCGGTGCCACCGACGAGATAACAAAGCTCACCTGTCGTCGAGTTCTGACAGCGCCACACCGAATCCGGATCTTGAGTGCTCGAGGTAAGCAGGCGACCATCGCTCGCACTGTAGCGGTAAGCCCAACCCGAGCTCATTCGGACCGGCGCGTAATTGGGAATCATGATTCGACGACTAGCGTCCACATCAACGTCATACGCACCTGCGAGGTAACGGACAAAGTTGGTCTGCTCGTCGGGGTTGTCCGTAGCACTATAGACTATGGCTTGCCGGTCATTGGCGATCGACCAATCAAAACTTCCCGTTTCATCCGTCCCTGCCCTCGGGATACGATAGTCAGCCGTGCCATCTTCACGGTAAGTCAGCAAGCTGTAGTCGCCCCGGTTATGCACACCCTGGCGATTAAACTCGTAGAATCTTTCAGAGATCAACTTGGGATAAAACCCGTTCACTTCTGTTCGCACAAAGTATTGAGTCTCGGTAGCATATCGCCCCTCACCTCGGTACGTAAGACAACTTCCTTTGGCACGGTGCACCGTTCCCGACAATATCTTGCATGTATCTGTAAAGGAGTCTGTGCTGATTTCAAGTACATTACCATTCAGAGACCAGGTAATTTCCTCGGCGTGGCGCTGGTTGCAGATCGCAGATGCTCGGGCGTAATTTGCCACCCATGAGTCGGCATCACCACTCCCCTCAGCACAATCGGAAAACTCTTCCATCAAACCAGAACCATCCGCATCGAAGCGAACTCGAGCTGCCCACTCTCCGAATGAGTTGGTGTGTATATCCCAAGACCATTGATCCGCTCCAGAGTACTCTATAAAAGTCTCCGGTACCGCCAACAATTCCAGACTGATATCGAAATGAGCTAGTGCGTCTTCTCTGGAAACCAGGGTAAGGCTGGTACCAGTCTCTCCTTCAAACTCATTCAATGCGGACTGCAGCTGTGCATCAAAATTGACGTCATCCAGCTCCACTGCGCTCAGAAATTGCTCCAGACCGAAGTCTCCCAGCATTTGAGCCTCCAGTAAACGGATGCCATTACTTGGGTCACTGTCAGAGTCCAGGGTCTGAAGCAGGCGAAGCAGGTTTACTGTGGTGACATCTGACGGTGCTTCATCCCTACTGACGCCCCGCAATTCAGCCGGGGTAACAACACTGTCAGCCTCATTCAAAGTTACTGTTCCCAACGACATTCCCGCATATGAGAATGCTACCGGCTCATGGGGAATAAACCGGAATCGACCGCTGCTGTCCGTAAAACCAAAAACTTCTCCTGCTTCATACCTCAGCCCTTCAACGGCGGCGTCTATCAAATACCCAAACTCAGTATTGATATCGACCGGATCCTCGGGTTCGTCTTCACCGCCGTTATTCCCGCCGAGATCATTACCACCTCCTCCACTGCTTCCGCCACAAGAGACCAGAAAAAACATCAGGGATGACAATAGTATGAGCAGCAAAGCGTTGAACGAGGAGCGCATGACATTTTCCTTTGGCCAATTCCAGGAGATCAACAGTGATTTTAGATTCTGGCACCTCAATCTTTTATTGTCCAATATTTCCACAGTCAAACGCCCAGACAAGAGTCGATCACTTGCCGTTACGCGCGAGAGATTTAATTATTCATATAAAAAATGCCACCAATCATAACGTAATGGCATTAGCCCCTCGATGGCAACGCCGGGTTTCTTTACACGCGGAACAGGCCGGCTAATAACCCGACCATCACTCGAGGGAACCCAACGCTCATGTGGATCGGCACCTCATCACGGTTTTGAACTGGCTAGCAGTTTTCGTACTCGCTTAATAAGATTCCACAAAATGAGTATTTCGGCGCATTTTCGAGACGGAACCTGAGTCGACTCACCCGTTCCGCGCACGCTCGATGGCTGCCTGCCAGCCTTTGAGCATTGCATCACGCTCCTGATCGCCCAGTTGGGGTTCGCAGCGTCGGTCCAGGGTCCAGTGCTGAGCCAGATCGTTCAGATCCCCGAACAGGCCGAGCTGTAACCCGGCCAGACGAGCGGCCCCGAGCGCCGTGGTTTCGATGATGTCCGGACGCTCCACCGGAACGTGCACAATGTCGGCCAGAGCCTGTAGCAGCCAATTATTGGCTACCATGCCGCCGTCCACCCGCAGGGTTTCGGGCCGCTCACCGGCATCGTCTTCCATGGCTTTGAACAGATCCCGGGTCTGATAACACACCGCTTCCAGTGCCGCGCGTGCCAGCTCGGCGCGGCCACTGTCGCGGGTCAGGCCGCAGATCAACGCGCGGGCGTCCGGCTCCCAGTGCGGCGCCCCCAGCCCGGTGAAAGCCGGCACCAGATACACACCCCGGTTGGAACTCAGGCTCTCCGCCAGGGCTTCAGTTTCCTCGGCGCTTTGGATAATGCCCAATTTATCTCTCAGCCACTGCACCGCCGCACCGGCAACAAAAATCGCGCCTTCCAGCGCGTATACGGGCTTGCCGTCAAACCGGTAGGCGATGGTGGTCAGCAGCCGATGTTGGGACAGGCGCGGGGTCTCACCAATGTTCATCAGGGCGAAACAACCGGTACCGTAGGTGCTCTTGATCATCCCCGGCTCGAAGCAGGCCTGGCCGACCACCGCCGCCTGTTGGTCGCCTGCCACCCCGGCAATGGGTAACTCCACCCCATCGAGCCCCTCCAGCGCGGTTCCGAAGTCGGCGGCGCAATCGAGCACCTCGGGCAACATGGCCTCGGGAATGCCGAACCGCTCCAACAGCACCGGGTCCCAACACTGGTCGTTGATGTTGTAGAGCAGGGTACGGGAGGCGTTGGTGGCATCGGTAGCGTGGACTTTGCCGCCGGTAAACTTCCAGATCAGCCAGGTATCCATGGTGCCGAACAGCAGGTCACCGCGCTCGGCTTTGGCGCGGGCATCTTCCACGTTATCCAGAATCCAGGCGATTTTGGTGGCGGAGAAATAGGGATCAAGTAGCAGCCCGGTGCGCGCTCGGGTGTCATCCTCCAGCCCATCGCGGGCGAGCCTGCGACAGTGATCAGCGGTGCGGCGGTCCTGCCAGACAATGGCGGGATAGGTCGGCGTACCCGTGGTTTTATCCCACACCACGGTGGTTTCCCGTTGATTGGTGATACCAATGCCCAGCACGCGCTGATCGCCGGAGAGTTGGTCGAGCGCGTCGCGGCAGACCTGAGTGGTGACCTTCCAGATTTCTTCCGGATTGTGCTCCACCCAGCCGTCGTCGGGGAAGTGCTGGGAAAATTCCTGCTGGGCCTTGGCCACCATGCGCCCATCCGGGGCGAACACAATGGCGCGGCTGCTGGTAGTGCCCTGGTCAATGGCAAGGATCAGATCAGACATAGTCGCTCCCGGGTCTATGCAAGTGCACTAAGCATAGCACTCCGGGAGCGGGGGTTTGGGGAAAACCCCGGTCTTTAGGCAGAGAGCTCCGCCAGTGCCGATTCCACAATCGCCAATCCCTCTTCCAGCACCTCATCTTCAATGGTGACCGGCATCAGGAAGCGGATGGCATTGCCGTGCATACCGCAGCTGAGCAAAATCAGGCCCTTCTCCTTGGTCTTCTTCAGCAGCTCCGCCGCCAGATCCGGACGGGGCTTGCGGCTCTCTTTGCTGTCCACCAGCTCAAAAGCGGCCATGGCGCCCAGGTTACGGCCGTTGTCCACATTCGGGAACTTCTGCTCCCACTGCGCGAAACGGGCGGCAAGAGTGTCGCCCAACCGCTGACTTTTACCCAGAATGTCTTCCTTTTCGAAAACATCGAATACCGCCATTACCGCGGCGCAGGCCAGGGGGTTACCGGTGTAGGTGCCGCCGAGGGAGTTGGGGCCGGAGCTGTCCATGATGGTGTCGGTACCGACCACGGCGGAAATGGGCATGCCATCGGCCATGCTCTTGGCCATGGTCATCATGTCCGGCTCCACACCGCTGTGTTCGATGGCAAACAGTTTGCCGGTGCGACCAAAACCGCTCTGCACCTCGTCCACCACCAACAGGATGCCGTGCTCATCACAGATCTTGCGCACGGCTTTCAGGAAACTCGGTGGTGCCGCGTAAAAACCGCCCTCACCAAGCACCGGCTCGATAAAGATCGCCGCCGTCTGTTCGGGACTGGAATCGGTTTTCAGAGTCATTTCCAGGCCGCGCAGCGCCTGCTCTTCGCTCATGCCGTGGTACGGCACCGGGAAAGGTGCGCGGAATACCATGCCCGGCATAGGACCGAAGTCGCCCTGATAGGGATTGACCTTGCCGTTCATGGCCATGGTCATGAATGTGCGGCCGTGATAGCCACCATCAAAGCAGATCACGTTGGTGCGACCAGTAGCCGCCCGGGCAATTTTGACGGCGTTTTCCAGCGCTTCGGCGCCGGAGTTGGCCAGCATCACTTTGGCGTGGCCCCGTACCGGGGTGTGTTCACTCAGCTTCTGCGCAACGTTCACGTAGCCTTCATATGGCATCACGGTCTGACAGGTGTGCATCAGTTTGTCCAACTGGCCTTTGACCGCATCCACCACGGCCGGGTGGCGGTGGCCAATGTTGAGCACACCGATACCGCCCGCAAAGTCGATAAAGCGTTTGCCATCGGCATCCCACAGTTCCGCATTCAGTGCATGGTCGGCAAAGTTCGGATTGGGGCTGGCCGCGCCGGCCGCCACATAGCGTTCTTTCAGTTCATTCAGCGATTTGTTGTTCACGTTTCCGTCTCCTTTGGCGCTGGGTCAGCGCGTGATGTTATGCCTCGGCAGACTGGTAGAGCGCCTGCCCAAGATGGGTGAAATAGTCCTGAAACGCGGCGTTTACCCGCGCGCGTTGCTGGCCTTGAGGGTAGAGCCCCAACCGGGCCTCATCGGTCTGCCGGGTGCCCGTGACCAGGAAGCTGTTTTTGATCGGTGCGTCCTGCACGTAAGCCTCAAACGCCCGGGCACAAAGCTCTTCGGGCAGCGCGTAATACACCGTTCCCATTCGCTTGTCCTGCTCGGCAGAGCGCTCGAACAGCTCGCTGGGAGCGGTGCCAGCTTCATTCAATAGCACAGTGTGGTAACAGTTACGCAACCGGTCGTTCAACGGATGACTGAGCCCGGCGGCATTCGCCAGCCAGGCCTTGGACCCGAAGCTCGCACCCGGAACCGGCGCAAACGCCTTGTCGCAAATATAGTGGTCAAAGGCGTGAAACCATTCGTGGGCAATGCTGCCCGGCCCGGCGTTCTTGGCCAGGGCAAAGGTGTGGGTCGCGGGCTCATAGTGAGCCGCCACGCCCCGCTGACCGCCCTGCCCGTATTGCAGCGCCAGGGTGCCACGCAGCGAAATCAGCCCTTCCGGCCCTTTGAGTATAGCCATCAAATCGCACAGAGCGTCGTAAAACAGCCCGGCCGCGCGCTGTTTCTCCGCCTCGGTGACCCACCGACCCAGGCTGATTGATCGAAACCCGAACCGGCGACGAATATCCAGGAAGGTGG
>NZ_DGMV01000069.1:56961-57444 GCF_002388575.1 Marinimicrobium sp. UBA4509 | reverse complement strand
TTCATCAGCCGCGCCGTCATTGGCCCGCGACTGAGGGCCGCAGCGGTGAAAACGACGCTGTAAGAAGCCTGAATTGGCTTGAGAGCGAGCCTGACGCTCGTGAGGAGGTGTCATAAACCTTGTAATACCGCAAAACAGGTCCCTAGTATGGCGCCATCAATCAGGTAACACCACCCCATTCACACAATTCACCACCCGGAGATGATGTATGACGGAAGCCAAAGCCTACGCCGCTCAGTCCGAAACCTCGGGCATGACCCCTTTTGACTTTCAGCGGCGCGAGCTGCGTCCGGACGACGTACGAATCGATATTGACTACTGTGGCGTTTGCCACACCGACATCCACTTCGCCGAGAACGATTGGGGCGCGAGCATTTACCCCGTAGTGCCCGGCCACGAAATCATTGGGCGGGTGACCGCAGTGGGCGATCAAGTCACTGGCTTCAAGGTGGGCGATGCCGTGGGTGTCGGCTGCATGGTGGA
>NZ_DGMV01000069.1:0-56849 GCF_002388575.1 Marinimicrobium sp. UBA4509 | reverse complement strand
GTGGGTGTCGGCTGCATGGTGGATTCCTGCCGCACGTGCACCGCCTGCAACGCGGGTCTGGAGCAATACTGTCAGGAAGGCATGGTGGGCACTTACAACGGTAAAGACCGACACGATGGCAGCGTGACCTACGGAGGCTACTCAGACCACGTGGTGGTCAGTGACCGCTTTGTGCTGCGCCTGCCGGAAGCGCTGGACCCCGCCGCAGCCGCCCCGATTCTGTGCGCGGGCATTACCACTTACTCGCCTCTGAAGCACTTTGGTGTCAAGGCCGGAGACAAAGTGGGCGTGCTCGGCATGGGAGGCCTGGGGCATATGGGCGTCAAATTTGCCAAAGCGCTGGGCGCCGAAGTGACCATTTTCACCCGCTCCGAGAGCAAGGTCGGCGAGGCCAAACAACAGGGGGCCGACCATGTGGTGGTATCCACGGACGAGCAACAGATGGCGGCGGCTGAAGGGCAGTATGACTTTCTTCTGGACACCATTCCGGTGCAGCACGACCTGACACCCTATCTTAACTGCCTGGGCGTGGATGGCACCCACGTGCTGGTGGGGCAGATCGACACCATCGAGCCGAGCATCCACACCGGCGCCCTGATCGGCAAACGCCGGACCCTGGCCGGCTCAATCATCGGCGGTATCCCGGAAACCCAGGAGGTGCTGGATTTCTGCGCCGAGCACAACATCACCTGCGATGTGGAAATGATCAACATTCAGGACATCAACACCGCCTATGAACGCATGAAAAAAGGCGATGTGAAGTACCGGTTTGTGATCGACATGAAAAGCCTGAAGGGCTGATGCACCAACGCTCCGGGTATGGACTTATGGCTTGAGGGTCATCACAGTGGCCATACCCAGAGCAGCAGCGGCGTGCCCACCAGTACCACAATGATTTCCATGGGGAGGCCCAGCCGCCAATAATCCCCGAAGCGGAAACCACCCGGCCCGAGAATCAGGGTGTTGTTCTGGTGGCCGATGGGGGTCAGAAAGGAGCAGGAGGCACCGATTGCCACTGCCATCAGCAGGGTATCGGGGTTGACGCTGAGCACGGCGGCACTGCTGATAGCGATCTGGCACATGACCGCCGCTGTAGCCGCATTGTTCATGAAATCGGACAGGGTCATGGTGATGACCATCAACAGCACCACCGCCACGATGGCATTGCCGCCGGCGACATTTTCCAACAGGATTTGTGCCAGTAAATCCGCCGCGCCGGTCGAGGCCATGACCCCGGCAACCGGAATCATGGCGGCCAGCAACACGATCACCGGCCAGTCGATAGCCTCGTACATCGAACGCATCGGCAGAACACCGCTGACCATAAAGCCAAGCACCCCGGCGGCAAAGGCCACCGCCGCGGGCACCCAGCCAATGGCCGCGGCCAGAATGGCCAGCCCCATGATGCTCACCCCCAGGGCGGCCTTGCCTTTATCGGGAACACCAATGGAGCGCTCGGCCAACGGAATACAACCAAATTCCCTGCCAAAGGCACTGATCGCATCGCTTGAGCCCTGCAGCAACAACACGTCCCCGGCCCTGACCCGAATGGAGCGCAGGCGCTTGACCGAGCGCTTGCCCTGACGGGAAACGGCCAACAGGTTGATACCAAAGCGGGTCCGCAGCCGGATGTCGCTGGCACTGCGCCCGAGCAACGTTGAACCGGGCAATGCGGCCCATTCCTGGAGAGCACTGCCACTGTCGTCCCCCGACTCTTTCTCACTCTCTTCGTCGTCGGACGTCGGCGCTGAGGCTTGCTCCGTCTCATCGTCTGATTCGGTCTCAACGTCCTCTTCCAGCGCCAGGCCCAGACTGGAGAGCACCGCTGACAGCGCCTCAGGCTCCGCCTCGAGAACCAGGATATCCCCGGCCCGCAGCACGCGGGCCGGATTGGGCGCCTGGACTCTCAGGTCATTGCGCACCAGCCCGACGATCTGTGCTTCATCATTATCGAGCAGCGCCTCGGCCTCGCGCAGCGGTTTACCGACCACCTTGTTCTTCTCAGTGACCCGCACTTCGGTGAGGTAATGGCCGGTCTCAAAACTTTCGACCCCCGCCGGCTCGCGCCGGGGCACAAGCCGCCAGCCGATGACGGTGATAAACGCAACACCGGTCAGTGCGACCAGGGCCCCGACCGGGCTGTAATCGAACATGCGAAACGGCTCACCACTGAGATCAGCGCGGAAGCCGGACACAATCAGGTTGGGAGGTGTCCCGATCAGGGTGGTCATCCCCCCCAATATGGTGCCGAACGCCAGCGGCATCAGTACCACGCCAGGGGGGACCTCCTGCTTGCGGGCCAGTTGAATCGCTACCGGCATCAATAGCGCGAGCGCCCCGACATTATTCATAAAGGCCGACAGAAACGCGCCCAGGGCTGTCAGCATGGCGGCGCCAATGGCCAGGCCCGCATTTTTGGGCAAGAGCTTTTGGGCAAGTACATCTATCGCACCGGTGGACTGCAATCCACGGCTCAGAACCAGTACACAGGCAACCGTAATCACCGCACCGTGGCCAAAGCCGGCAAACGCGTCCTGCCCCGGAATCAACCCGGTGAACACACAGGCCAGCAAGGCCGCCAGAGCCACCATGTCATGCCGCCAGCGTCCCCACAGGAACAGGCCAATACTGGCGGCCAGGATTGAGAGAATCAGCGTTTGATCCAGGGTCATTGAGACGCTACTCCGTGGGCTCCAGGCGCAGGTTATCGAGATAGATCCAGCGGGGCTCGGTCACCCCTGAGGTAAAGAGTAGCAGACGGATCATCCGGGCCAGATTCATCCTGCGGGTTTCTGGCGCCGAGGCAATGTCCTCCAGCGGAATGCGGTAGTGGTTCCAGCCGGGAGCGACCTCCAGCCGGCCGTTGTACCGATCCGAAAACAGTCCTTCATTGCGATCATGGGTGGCGTCATTGATCCGCAGGGTCATGCGCAGCGTGTCATCGCCGGGGTTGAAAATGGACAGGCTTAGCGCCTGATAACCGCGCCAATCATCCACCAGCCGGCTAAGATGCGTGCCCGCGTAGGGGTTCTTGTCGGTACTGATCAGTCGCACCGCCAGACTGTACTCCCCCTGGGCCACGGGTTGGCGGACACGCTGTACATCGCCCTCCCAGAAAGGCACATCCCAGCGGGATTCAAAATCACCGAGAACCGGAAACTGGCGATGCTGCCGGTACTCGGCCAGGCCAAGCACCAGCACCGACTGCAATTGCCAGAGCACCAACACAGTGGCGATAACCCGACCGGACCAGACCCAGCGGGTCGCCGGCTGGCCCCAGAAAAGGCCCATCCAGGTACCGACCACGTTCAGGAGAATATCCTTCCCACTCGCCTGCCGATCCACCAGAGTCTGCAGGCCCTCGATCAGAGCGCTCAGCACCACGACCACCAACGTGAGTGCCAGCCATTGATGGGGCGCCCGCAGCGGCCAACGCCCCTGCCACCAGAACATCAGGCAGGCGAAGAACACCCAGTGCCCCTGCTCCCAAGCTTCCCGAATGACGGGCGCGGAGAGCCAGTCCGGCCCGCCGATAAAAAACAGCGGGCTGGCAATCAGTACGGGAATCAACAGCCAGTCGCGATGCTCCTTCAGGCGCTGCATTCAGTAGCGGACCTCGCCCATGCCATTGAATTGCTTGGCCAGGTTGGTGGCATAGTTGTCGGTCATGCCACTGATGTAGTCGATCACGGCCATCAGGGCCTGGTATTTATAACGCCCTTCCTGGGCGAACACCGAGGGGTGAAAGTTGTTGTCGCCCATCAGTGCCAGCACCCGATTGTCTTTGTAGGTGACCTGATCCGGATCACCCAGTAGGGCATCAACGGCCCCGCACAGGGTGCTCAGCAGGGTGCCGATGGTGTTGTAGGCACCGATTTCCAGCTCGACCCGTTTGGCGTGGTTGAAAATGCGCTGCTTGGCCAGATCCTTGGCGGCCTGCACGGCGGTACGGACATTGTCATCGCACAGCGAAATCAGATCACCCTTCACAGTCCCGGCCAGAAAATCTGCACGATGCTCCATGAAGGCGTCGGTACCGGAGTCAATCAGGGCTTCAATCACCTTGCCGCGCAAGATCGCCGGCTTGCGTCCGTCATCCACCTTATTGAGATTGCGTTCCAGTTCGGGAATCTGCACTGGAGGAATCACCCGGCGCAGAATGTCATAGATTTCCGGCCAACTGAGAATGCCCATCTCCAGGCCATCCTCCAGGTCCAAAATGCCGTAACAGAAGTCGTCCGCTGCCTCCATCAGGTACACCAAGGGGTGCCGGCAATACCAGTGCTCGCCGATCGGCAACAGACCGGTGCGCTGAGCGATTTCGTGAAAGTAGTCCAGTTCAGTCTGGAAGATTCCGTACTTGTTATTTTTGGGGCGTTGGTTCTGGACGCTGGGCGTCGCCGTCCAGGGGTATTTGATGGAAGCGCCCAGGGTCGCGTAGGTCAGGCGCATGCCTTCTTCGTATTGGTAGTACTCCAGCGTGGTCAGCACTCGCAGACTCTGAGCATTGCCCTCAAACAGTCGAACATCATCTCGCTCGGCTTCGGTCAACCCCTCCAGGTACACGCGCCCTTCTTTTTGAAACCAGTTTCGAATGGCCTCTTCGCCGGTGTGGCCGAACGGCGGGTTACCGATATCGTGGGCAAGACAACTCGATTGGACGATATCGCCGATGTCGGTGGGGAGTAACGGTCCCGGCAATTCCCCCCGGGCCTGCAGGGCATTGCCCACACGCATGCCCAGCGTGCGCCCGACACAAGCCACCTCCAGACTGTGCGTCAGGCGATTGTGCACATGGTCATTGGCCGCCAGCGGATGCACCTGGGTTTTGCGAGCGAGCCGCCGAAACGCCCCGGAGAAAACGATTTTGTCGTGATCCGAATAAAAGGGTGAACGCCCTTCTTCGCTTTTGGCCGGGCGCTGCCCGAGCCGCTCGGCACACAACAGTTGCTCCCAATTCATTGCCATAGCAGGTCCTCTGTACCCTTGGCCCGATTCTTCCGCAATGTACCCCATGTGTCTGGCGCGGCACAAACCAAACCGCCCCGTCCGACAGGCCGAGCGATGCACCAGCATTGCCCAGCCATCCTCCAAGCTGCCCAACCAGGGCGCACCCAACGCGCTTCCACCGGTGCACCACCCTCGGCTCCGGCAGCACCCAACCGTCATTAAGCCACTGATTCTAAAGCGGTTTAGGGGCCGAGCTAAACGCCGGTCAAACGCTGGCACAGTTTCTGCTGAATACCATCTTGCATACAAGATTGGCGATTAACGATGAGGAACCCCGATGACGTTACCCACCGGCTGGACGTTGAGCGAATGGCAGCACGCCTATGGCAAAGCGCAACTGGACCCCAAAACCACCCTTGGCGAGCTGCGCGATACACTCTCGGCCGATGACCCCGCCTGGATTCATATTGTTTCGCAAACCGAACTGAACGCCCAGATCGCCACCCTGACCTCCCCCAGCGAACAGCCCCTGTTCGGCATACCCTTTGTGGTCAAAGACAATATCGACGTGGCCGGTTTACCCACCACGGCCGCCTGTCCCGCCTATTCGTACACCGCCGAGCGGGACGCCACCACCGTGGCCCGACTCAAAGCGGCGGGTGCCATTGTTCTGGCCAAAACCAACCTGGACCAGTTCGCCACCGGACTGGTGGGCACCCGTTCGCCCTACGGGGCCGTACCCAACAGTTTCAATCCCGACTATGTGTCCGGCGGTTCCAGCTCGGGCTCGGCCGTGGCCGTCGCGCGTGGCCTGGTGCCCTTCAGTCTCGGCACCGATACCGCCGGCTCCGGGCGCGTACCCGCCGGGTTCAACAACATTGTCGGGCTGAAACCCACCAAGGGCCGATTCAGTATTCAGGGCGTGGTGCCCGCCTGTAAAAGCCTCGACTGCGTGTCGGTGTTTGCGTTGACGGTGGATGATGCCGATACGGTGGCCTCGGTACTGGAAGGATTCGATCCCGCCGATGGTTATTCGCGCCAGCCGCCGCACTCGGCCCGCTACTGGTCAAACCGACCCCGCTTTGGCGTACCCGATCGACACGACTGGTTTGGTGATTCCGAAGCCCAACGCGCCTGGGAGGCCAGCCTGAAAACCCTGCAGGCGGACGGTGTGGAGCTGGTGCCCATGGACTTCACCCCCATGCAGACGCTGGCGCAATTACTCTACGGCGGCCCCTGGGTCGCCGAGCGCCATGCGGCCATCGCAGAATTCATGGCAGAGCACGCCCAGGAAATGAACCCGGTGGTGCGCGGCATCATTGAACAGGCACAGAACTTCTCCGCCACCGATGCCTATCGGGCGGAGTACGCCCGGGCCGATCTGGCGCGTGCCATCCAGACCGCCATGGCCGAGGTCGATGCACTACTGGTGCCCACGGCACCGCGCCTGCCCACCATCGCTCAGGTCGAGGCCGACCCGGTCGGCGTGAACAGTCAGCTCGGCACCTGGACCAATTTTGTGAACCTGGCCAACTGCAGTGCGCTAGCCCTGCCCGCCGGTATTCGCGCCGACGGTTTACCCTTTGGAATCACCCTTGTTGCCCCCGCTTGGCAGGACCGGGCCCTCACGGATTTTGGTCGTCACTGGGAAGCCATTGCGCCCTGGAAGCGGGGCGCAACCGACCTGCAATCACCCGCTCCCACCGCGCCTTCAAAAGCGCCGCAGGATCACGTTCGCCTGGCCGTCGTCGGCGCGCACCTGAGCGGTATGCCGCTGAATCATCAGCTCACCGAGCGTCACGCCCGGTTGGTAGAACGCACCCATACCGCACCCACCTATCGACTGTACGCACTACCGGACACCATCCCGCCCAAACCGGGTCTGATCCGGGCCGATGAGGGCGCAAGCATCATTGTTGAGTTGTGGGATATCCCGGTCGACCAGTTCGGCAGTTTTGTGGCGCTGGTACCCGCACCTTTGGGCATCGGAACCCTGACGCTCGACGACGGACGCGAGGTCAAGGGATTCATCTGCGAAGGCGCCGCCGTGAAAGGCGCCCAGGACATTACCGAACTGGGCGGCTGGCGCGCGTTCATTGAGTCCCGAAGTTGAAGCCACATTGAACGCGCCATCCGAGCAACGCCCTATCCGCCCCGAACCCATACGCTGATACACGGAGAACACACATGTTTCACACCGTCCTGATCGCCAACCGCGGGGAAATCGCGGTTCGCATCGCCCGCACTCTGAAAACCATGGGCATCAAATCCGTCGCCGTCTACTCTGATGCCGACCGCAACAGTGCCCATGTGGATGCGGCCGATGTCGCCATCGCCCTGGGCGGTGAGAGTGCCGCCGACAGTTATCTCAAAGTGGACAAGATCCTGGCGGCCGCCAAAGAAACCGGTGCCCAGGCCATCATTCCGGGGTACGGCTTTCTGTCAGAGAACGCGGACTTCTGCGAACAGTGCGAAGCCGCCGGCATTGCCTTCTGTGGTCCCACGCCCCAGCAGATTCGCGAATTCGGTCTGAAACACACCTCCCGGGAAATTGCCGAAAAAGCCGGCGTGCCACTAACTCCCGGCACAGGCCTGCTCAACTCCCTGGACGAAGCGAAAAGCGCCGCCGAACGCATCGGTTATCCGATAATGCTCAAAAGCACCGCCGGTGGCGGTGGTATCGGCCTGACCCGCTGTGATAATGAGGCCGCACTCATTGAGGCGTTCGACAGTGTGAAACGCCAGGGCCAGAATTTCTTCAGTGACAGCGGCGTTTTCCTGGAACGCTTTGTCGACAACGCGCGTCATGTGGAAGTGCAGATTTTTGGTGACGGAAAAGGCAGTGTGCTCGCACTTGGAGAGCGGGACTGCTCACTGCAGCGTCGCAACCAGAAGGTGGTGGAAGAAACCCCCGCGCCGAGTCTGCCCGCCGCTACCCGGGAAAAACTGATGGCCGCTTCGGTGAGTCTGGGCAAGGCGGTGAATTACCGCTCGGCCGGCACCGTGGAATACATCTACGATCCGGTGCGGGACGATTTCTACTTCCTCGAAGTGAACACCCGCCTGCAGGTGGAACACCCGATCACCGAAGCCTGTACCGGAGTGGATCTGGTCGAATGGATGATCCGCACCGCCGCGGGTGATGCCCCCGACCTGAACCAGGCAATCGACCCCAAAGGCGCGGCCATTGAAGTACGCGTCTACGCCGAAGATGCAGTACGGGATTTTCAGCCCTCCCCCGGCACCCTCACCGACGTTCACTTTCCCGAGAACGCCCGTATCGACACCTGGGTATCCACCGGCACCGATGTGTCGCCCCACTATGACCCGATGATCGCCAAGATCATCGTCACCGGTAACGACCGGGCCGAGGCCATCGCCAACATGGTGGCAGCACTGGACGAAACCCGCATGGCCGGCATCGCCACCAACCTGGATTATCTGCGCCAGATCGTGGCGTCGGACTTCTTTGCCTCAGGCGATGTGGCCACCAACAAACTGGCCAGCTTCGAGTACCAGCCGCCGGTGGTGGAGGTCATGCAGCCAGGCACCTACACCAGCATTCAGGATTACCCCGGTCGGGTCGGCTACTGGGGCATCGGCGTGCCCCCTTCCGGGCCCATGGACGACTACGCTTTCCGCCTGGCCAATCGCATTGTGGGCAACCACGAGCACAGCGCCGGACTGGAGTTTACGATTGTCGGCCCCACCCTGCGCTTTCATACCGATACTGTGATCGCCCTGACCGGTGGCCGCACACCGGCGACGCTCGACGGCGAAGCCATAGAGTTCTGGCAGCCGGTCGGAGTAAAAGCCGGCCAGGTATTGGAAGTCGGCAAAGCCGTCAACGGCTGCCGGACTTACCTCGCGGTGCGCAACGGCTTTGATGTGCCCGAATATCTGGGCAGTCGCTCGACCTTCGCACTGGGTCAGTTTGGCGGCCACGCCGGGCGCGTTCTGCGCGCAACGGACATGTTACGGGTGAGCGACCCGGCGCTGCCCGCTTGCACCACGGCAGCGCCCACCCATTCACCCCAACCCTGCCCCACCGCACTGATTCCAGAGTACGCCCAGGAATCCGACGAGGGTCCGCGCGAATGGCACATCGGCGTGCTTTATGGCCCCCACGGTGCCCCGGACTTTTTCAAGGAAGAGTCCATTGAGATGTTCTTCAACACCGCCTGGGAAGTGCACTACAACTCCAACCGCCTGGGCATCCGGCTCAATGGCCCCAAGCCGAGCTGGACCCGCAGTGACGGCGGAGAAGCGGGCTTGCACCCGTCCAACATTCACGACACGGAATACGCCGTCGGCTCCATCAACTTTACCGGCGATATGCCGGTCATTCTGACCAAAGACGGTCCCAGCCTGGGCGGGTTTGTCTGCCCGGTGACCATTGCCAAGGCGGAGCTGTGGAAAGTCGGCCAGGTGAAGCCCGGGGACAAGCTTCGCTTCAAACAGTTGAGCTTTGATGAGGCGCTGGCCATGGAAAAGGCTCAGGATAAAGCGATCACCGATCTGTCCGAGCCTGAACCGGTGGGTGATTTCACTATTCCTGTACCGGACCACTCGCTCTCTCCCTGCATTCTTGCCGCCCTACCGGCCGCCCAAGGGCGCCCCGAAGTGGTTTACCGTCAGGCAGGCGATAAATACATCCTGATGGAGTACGGCCCACTGGTCATGGACCTGCGCTTCCGGTTGCGGGTACACGCCATGATGGAGGCCCTCAAGGAAAAGCCCATTGAGGGCATTATTGAACTGTCACCCGGTGTTCGCTCCTTACAGGTGAATTATGACAGCCGGGTTCTGCACCAGCGCGAGCTGGTCACACAGCTACTATCCATCGAAGAGACACTGCCGCCCGTGGACCAGATGCGCGTACCCAGTCGCATCATTCACCTGCCGATGGCATTCGAAGATTCGGCAACGCTCGAAGCGGTAGCCAAATATCGGCAATCGGTGCGTGATACCGCTCCCTGGCTGCCCAGCAACACCGAGTTCATGCGCCGGATCAACGGACTGGAATCCATCGATCAGGTGCGCGAGGTTCTGTTCAATGCCAGCTACCTGGTACTGGGGCTGGGAGACGTTTACCTTAGCGCCCCCTGCGCCGTGCCCATTGATCCCCGTCACCGACTGCTGACGTCCAAGTACAATCCGGCCCGCACTTACACCGCCGAAGGTACGGTCGGTATCGGCGGTGTCTACATGTGTATCTACGGTATGGACTCTCCCGGCGGCTATCAGCTCGTGGGTCGGACGCTACCTATCTGGAACAAGTTTCTGAAAAGCCCGGTATTTATCCATGGTGAGCCCTGGTTACTGCGTTTTTTTGATCAGGTGCGCTACTACCCGGTCACCGAAGCCGAACTCACCGAGCAGCGCGAAGCCTTTCGCGAAGGTCGTCTGAGCATCGACATAGAGGAGACCTGGTTCGATATTGCCGAGCATGAACGTTTTCTGGAAGAGAACGCTGAGAGCATCGCCGCGTTTCAGCAAAAACAGCAGGCTGCGTTTACAGAAGAGGTCGCGCTCTGGCAGGCCGATGAAGAAAAACAGGTGGAAGCCGCTCTGCAGGCCGGCCCCGCCATTGACCCCAACGATGTGGACGGTCATGCCGTGACCGCCGACATCAGCGGCAATATCTGGAAGCTCCTGGTGGAGCCGGGGCAATCGGTGGAGCCGGATCAGCCGTTGCTGATTGTGGAGGCCATGAAAATGGAGTTTTCCATCTATGCCGACCGTAAAGCCACCGTCAGTGCCGTGCACTGTGCCCCCGGAAAGCCGGTCAATGCGGGCGACATTCTGATGGTACTCGAAGACTGATCACCGTCAGCCTCGGGGCGAACATGAGGCAAATGACGTATTGCACGCATCATTTAAGTGCACACCCGGGAGCGCCTTAGAGCGCTCCTTTTTTTATTCTCCATAAAACCTGTTGTTTTCTCAGTCACTTACCGGATTTCACCACCAGATTTCGAGTTTGGCACAGTTCCTGCTGAATACCATCTTGCATACATGATCATATTCAAGGCGGACAGCAGTGAATCAAAAATCGGATCGCCCAAGTTTGACCGAGCGGGTCTACAGCGCCCTCAAGCAGGAAATTTTTGATTTCGTGCTGCTGCCCGGAGACCGCTTTACCGAAAGCGAAATCGCCCAACGCATGTCCGCCAGTCGAACCCCCGTGCGTGAAGCCCTGACGCTTCTGCAGAGAGAGGGTTTTGTCGATGTGATGTTTCGCGCGGGCTGGCAGGTCAAGCCGTTCGATTTTGAAAAGTTCGATCAGCTGTACGAGTTACGGATCGTGCTTGAACAGGCCGCAGTGCGAAAGCTCTGCGAGATGGAGGGAACCCCGGACCTGGACGCACTCAAGGAATTCTGGCTGGTGCCGGTCAGCGACCGACTGGACGACGGGCCCACGGTGAGCCTGATGGATGAACGCTTTCACGTTCATCTGGTGGAGGCTTGCGGCAACGAAGAGATGGCCCGGGTCCACCACAACATTACCGAACGGCTGCGCATCATCCGGCGCATTGATTTCACCCAGCGGCCACGGATTGAGGCGACCTATCAGGAACACGCAAAGATTCTGCGCACCATCATCAAGCGCCGCTCGGACGAAGCCCAACGCCTGCTGAAAACGCATATTGAGGAAAGTCAGGCCGAAGTCAGAAAGATCACGCTGCACATGTTGCACGAAGCCCGTCAGGGGCACCAGTTACCGAAGACATCCAACCCCTGACCGACAACCCGATTTCAGGAGAACGTACGCCACTGTACCCACAACAGGATGTTTACCCAGCAATACACCGTAAAACCGACATCAATGGAGAATGACTCATGAAGCTAGCTCAACTACTCAAACCCATTGGCACCCTGGCGGTCGCCTGCAGTATGGCTCTGACGGGTCTCACGGCCCACGCCCAGGAAGAAGACACCATTAAGGTGGGGGTTCTTCACTCCCTATCCGGCACCATGGCCATTTCGGAAACCACGCTGAAAGACACCATGCTGATGCTGATCGAAGAACAGAACAAGAAGGGCGGCCTGCTTGGTAAGCAGCTGGAGCCGGTGGTTGTCGACCCAGCCTCCGACTGGCCACTGTTTGCGGAGAAAACCCGCGAGCTGATCACCCAGGAAGAAGTCGATGCCATTTTCGGCTGCTGGACATCGGTTTCCCGTAAATCGGTTCTTCCGGTGATTGAAGAGCTTAACGGTATTCTTTTCTACCCGGTGCAGTACGAGGGTGAAGAGTCTTCGCGCAATGTGTTCTACACTGGCGCGGCGCCCAACCAACAGGCAATTCCCGCCGTGAACTACCTGATGAATGAAGTAGGGATCAAACGCTGGGTACTGGCCGGCACCGACTATGTGTACCCCCGGACCACCAACAAGATTCTGGAAGCCTACCTGAAAGCCAATGGCGTTTCCGACGAAGACATCATGATCAACTACACCCCGTTCGGTCATTCCGATTGGCAGAACATTGTGTCGGACATCAAACGCTTCGGCAGCCAGGGCAAACCGACGGCTGTGGTATCCACCATCAACGGGGACGCCAACGTGCCGTTCTATCGCGAACTGGGTAACCAAGGGGTATCGGCGGAAGACATCCCGGTGGTCGCTTTCTCCGTGGGCGAAGAGGAGCTGTCCGGTATCGACACCAAGCCTCTGGTCGGCCACCTGGCCGCGTGGAACTATTTCATGAGCGTCGATACCGATCAGAACGAAGCGTTCATTGAAAAATGGCACGACTTTATCGGTAGTGAAGAGCGCGTCACCAATGACCCGATGGAGGCGCATTACATCGGCTTCAACATGTGGGTGAAAGCGGTCGAGAAAGCGGGTACTACCGACACCGACGCTGTGATCGATGCCATGGTGGGTGTAAAGGTACCCAACCTGACCGGCGGCATCAGTGAAATGCTGCCCAACCATCACATCGAAAAGCCGGTTCACATTGGTGAGATTCAGGATAACGGACAGTTCCTGACCGTATGGCAAACCGAAGACCTCGTGCCCGGTGATGCCTGGTCCGACTACCTCGAAGGAAGCAAGGACCTGATTGCCGACTGGACCGACCCGGTCAACTGCGGCAACTACAACACCAAAACCAAACAGTGCCTGGGCGCCGCGCCAGCCGCGGAATAAACCAGAACGACAGGCCACAAGAAGCACCACCGCCCGGCGCAGCCCGGGCGGTGCACCCATTCTGGCAATAAGAGCACGCTGTTATGATTACCACTGGTCAACCAAGGACCCACGTTGGGCAACGGTTACTGCATTTTTTACTGCCACTGTTGCTGTGCATTGCAACGCCGGCGCTCGCTCAAGAGGAGAACGCCCTGGCCGAACAGACTCGAGCGGTCGCCCAGGCCAGTCTGATGCAACGGGACGACGCCATTGACGCCCTGGCGCAAGTCGCTCACCCGAGAGTTCCGATCGTACTGACGGCCCTGCTGGAAGGGAACCTGTACAGCGATGACGAAGACGAAAGCCGCATTCTGATTGAACGGCCCGATGGCAGCCTGGAGAACGCACTCACCGGAGCAAGCCTGGACGCCGCGATCGATACTAAACGCATTCCCGTCACAACGCGGATGCGCACCCAGATTCGCAACATACTCGCGCGCCTGAACCTCGATTCCGAAGATACCCAGACCCGCTACGAAGCAGTACAACGGATGATCAAAGAGGGCATCGACGAAAACAACATCGAACTATTGCAAGCTCGCAGCGATATCGAAGAGACGCGCCTGGTAAATGAAACCATTGAAACCGCCCTCTCTCTTTACGACCTCAAGAGCGACAACGAGCGAGTTCGCCTGTCCGCCATCCAATCGCTGCGTGGCTCACTGGTGGGCGAAGCCCGCAACGAACTGCGCCGTCTGCGCGATGACGACCCGGCGCCCGCCGTGCAGGAAGCCGCCGGAGAAGCACTGGCCTCTATCCAGACCAAACTCGAATTTTACCAATTCGTCGAAAGCATTTTCTTCGGCTTGAGCCTGGGCTCGGTCCTGTTACTCGCCGCCATTGGTCTGGCCATCACTTTCGGGGTAATGGGCGTGATCAATATGGCCCATGGCGAGCTGATGATGATCGGTGCCTACACCACCTGGGTGATTCAACAGCTGTTCCCGGGACAGATTGCCTGGAGCCTGGCCATGGCCGTCCCCGCGGCCTTCCTGGTCGCCGGACTGGTGGGCATTGCCATTGAACGAGGGGTGATCCGCTTTCTGTACGGCCGCCCCCTGGAAACCCTGTTGGCCACCTTCGGTATCAGCCTGATTCTTCAACAAGCGGCTCGCACCATTTTTTCGCCGCTGAACCGTAGCGTGACCTTACCTGACTGGATGAGCGGCTCGATGGTCATCAACCCGGCGCTCTCGCTCACCTACAACCGCCTGTACATTCTCGCCTTTGGCCTGATCGTGTTCTTCATGCTTATGGCCATTCTCAAACGCACCTCGCTGGGCCTCAAAGTGCGAGCGGTATCCCAGAACCGCCCCATGGCGCGCGCGGTGGGAGTGCGCGCCAGTTGGGTCGACGCCATGACCTTCGGCCTCGGCTCGGGCGTGGCGGGCGTGGCCGGTGTCGCCCTGTCGCAGCTGACCAATGTCGGCCCCAACCTCGGCCAGGCCTACATCATCGATTCATTCATGGTGGTGGTGTTCGGTGGTGTAGGCAACCTCTGGGGCACCCTGGTGGGCGCCATGGGGCTGGGCGTACTCAACAAATTCATGGAGCCCTGGGCGGGCGCGGTGCTGGCCAAAGTGCTGGTATTGGTGATGCTGATTCTGTTCATTCAGAAACGCCCCAAAGGCCTGTTCCCTCAAAAAGGACGGGCAGCGGAATAACCCCTGCCCTGCTGAAAGGTTTCGAGAGACACTTATGTTGACACAACGTTTACTACTCAGTGATCGGGGCGGCATGCTGGTATTGGGGCTGGTAGCCCTGATGGCGGTGATCGTTCCGGTCTGCAATATGCTGGTGCCGGAGAGTTCGCCCTTCCATGTTTCGACTTACCTGGTCACCCTGATCGGCAAGTTTCTGTGCTTTGCACTACTGGCCCTGTCGGTGGACCTGATCTGGGGTTACGCCGGCATCCTGTCCCTCGGGCACGGTGCCTTTTTCGCCCTGGGCGGCTACGCCATGGGCATGTACCTGATGCGTCAGATTGGTGATCGGGGCCAGTACGGCAATCCCGACCTGCCGGACTTCATGGTATTTCTGAACTGGGACAGCCTGCCCTGGTACTGGCTCGGTTTCGATATGTTCTGGTTCGCCGCGCTGATGGTACTGGTGGTGCCCGGCCTGCTGGCCCTGGTGTTTGGCTGGCTCGCGTTTCGTTCACGGGTGACCGGGGTCTACTTTGCGATCATCACCCAGGCGCTCACCTACGCGCTGATGCTGGCGTTCTTCCGCAACGAGATGGGCTTTGGGGGTAACAACGGCCTGACCGACTTCAAGGACATCCTGGGATTTTCCATCACTGACAAAGGCACCCGCAACAGCCTGTTTATCGCCTCGGCCATTATGCTCATTCTCGGCTACCTGGCTTGCCGCTATATCGTCACCTCTCGCATGGGGCGGGTGATTGTTTCCATTCGCGACGCCGAAAGTCGAACCCGTTTTTGCGGGTATAAAGTGGAAGCCTACAAACTCTGGCTGTTTGTGTTTTCCGCCATGCTCGCCGGCATCGCGGGCGCCCTGTACGTGCCCCAGGTGGGCATCATCAATCCCGGTGAATTCTCACCCCTGAACTCCATCGAGCTGGTGGTCTGGGTGGCGACCGGCGGTCGCGGGACGCTTTACGGGGCCATTGTCGGTGCCTTCTCCGTGAACTACGCCAAAACCCTGTTTACCACCTGGTCACCGGAGAGCTGGCTGTTTGTGCTCGGTGCCCTGTTTGTGATTGTCACCTTGATTCTGCCCAAGGGCCTGGTGGGTCTGTTTGATCGCCTCAAGCGCAAAGGCAACAAGACCGATCCCCAGACCGGAGCCGACCAAACAACCGAACCCAAGGAGGCGCCATGAACCTGATCAAGCAAGCCCATCAATTCAGTCAGAGGGCGCTACCCAAACGGGATCCGAATTTTGGTAAACCCCTGGATACCAGTCACGGCCCGATTCTGTACGTTGAAGGCGTGACGGTCAGTTTTGACGGCTTCAAGGCGCTGAACAATCTGAACCTGTATGTGGACGATGGCGAGCTGCGTTGCATCATCGGCCCCAACGGCGCCGGAAAAACGACGATGATGGATGTGATTACCGGTAAAACCCGACCCGATGAGGGCAGCGTGTACTTTGGACAACAGATTGATCTGCTGAACCTGTCCGAGCATCAAATTGCCCGGGGCGGCATCGGTCGGAAGTTTCAGAAGCCGACCATTTTCGAAGCGTTGACGGTATACGAAAACCTGGAGCTCGCCACCGCCGCCGACAAGCGGGTCTGGTTCACCTTGACCCGATCACTCTCGGCGGAGCAGACGGACCGGATTGATTCAGTGGTCCGCCAGATCGGTTTACTGTCAGAGGTTCAACGCCCCGCCGGTCTGCTCTCCCACGGTCAAAAACAATGGCTGGAAATCGGCATGCTGCTGATGCAGAGCCCCCGGGTGTTGCTGGTGGATGAGCCCGTCGCCGGATTGACCGGCGAGGAAACCGAACGCACCGCCGAGCTGCTGACCTCCCTCGCCGGCGATCACTCGGTGATCGTGGTGGAACACGACATGGCCTTTGTGCGCTCGATCGCCCGCCAGGTCACGGTATTGCACCAGGGCTCGGTATTGGCCGAAGGCACCATGGATCAGGTGCAGAACAACCCAAAAGTCATCGAAGTGTATTTGGGTGAATAGTGTGGGTAACGGCGGATACCGCCACTAGGTAGCGTAGGGCGGATCGGTCCGACGATTCGGAGCCCAGCGCATCCGCCGTAAATACCCCCTAAAACAACCAACGACCTGGACTGTAACAACGGAGACCCCCGTGCTAACCATCGAAAACGTCAACCAATATTACGGCCAAAGCCACATCCTCTGGGACCTGTCCCTGGAAGTCCGTGAAGGCACCTGCGGCTGCCTGCTCGGGCGCAACGGCGTGGGCAAAACCACACTGCTCAAATGCATCACCGGTTTGCTGCCCATTGCCGAAGGAAGTATCCGGCTCAACGGCAAAGACATCAGTAAACTCTCCACCGAAGCCCGCGCCCGGGCCGGCATCGGCTACGTACCCCAGGGCCGGGAAATATTTCCGCAGCTGACCGTTGAGGAAAACCTCAAAATCTCTCTCGGCGCGCGGGGCGACGGTCAGACCAAAGTCCCCGATCACATCTACGAGTTGTTCCCGGTACTGCTCGACATGCGCCACCGCCGAGGGGGCGACCTGTCCGGCGGCCAGCAACAGCAACTGGCCATCGGACGGGCCCTGGTGCTGGACCCGAAAGTTCTGCTGCTGGACGAGCCCACCGAGGGCATTCAGCCAAACATCGTGCGCGATATCGGCAACGTGATTGGCAAACTCAATCGGGAAATGGGGCTCACCGTTTTGCTGGTTGAACAGAAACTGCCGTTCGCCCGCAAGGTGGCCGATGACTTTTTTATCATGGAAAAAGGCCACACTCAGGCCTCTGGCGCGATTGCCGCTCTGGACGACCATCTGGTACAGAAGTATTTGAGTGTATAACCATGCCTCGGGCCGTCATCAACCGACCCTGAGAAAGGGGGTGACTTGAATCACATTGTTTCACCCCCATACACGGACTGTTGCTCAAGCCTGCTACACTTAGCAGGTATCAATTGCCACGGAATCACTCAGGAGAGACATTAATGGCACTTAAATTTGGAACCCCGCTTACAGCACTGGCCCTCGCGGCCACACCCCTTTCCCACGCCGACGACCACGACCTGCACCACCCCACCTTTGAACTCCATGGTGGCCTGGGGCGCACGGTATTTGACACCCCGCTGGAAGACACCGGTCACTATCAGCTTGGCCTGGGAATGAACCTCGGCGAACGCTGGGGCCTGGAATTGATGGCCTCGCAATTCGACACCGAGCAGAGTGAAACCGGTGTGGATATCGACGGCGAACAGTATCGCCTCGACGCGCTTTATCACCTGGCCGATCGCAATCAGCGCGCTCGTCCCTATTTCGCCTTCGGCGTTGGCGACCAGGAGCTGTCCGGCCCCACCCTGGCCCGGGCCCAGAACGACACCCTGATCAATGCCGGTGTCGGGGTCAAATACCAACTGTCCAAACGCTGGTTGTGGCGCACCGATATGCGCCTGTTCAACAACCTGGATGCCGAACACACTGACTTCGCCATCAGCACCGGCCTGAGCTTCCTGTTCGGTTACGACGACCGCCCCGCACGGTCAACCGCGCCCGAACCCGCTCCAACCACACCACAGGATAGCGACAACGACGGGGTGGTCGATAACCGGGACCAGTGCCCCGATACGCCCGAAGGAGCCCGCGTCGATGCCCGAGGCTGCGCCCTGGACAGCGACCGCGACGGCGTGCCGGACCACCGGGACAACTGCCCCAATACCGCCCGCCAATACCGGGTGGACGATCAGGGCTGTCCGGTTGAGCTGACCGAGTCGGTCTCCATCGAAATGCAGGTGCAGTTTGAGACCAACAGCGCCGAGGTTCGGGAGCAGTTCATGCCCGAAGTGCAGCAGGTCGCCGACTTTATGCGCCAGTTCGACCAGACCCGGGTCACCGTCGAGGGCCACACCGACAGCAGCGGCGCCGCCGCCTACAACCAGCAACTGTCCCAGCGCCGCGCCGACGCGGTCCGTGACGTGCTGATTGAGCGCTTTGGCTTGCCCGCAGACCGGGTAGAGGCGGTTGGTTATGGGGAGGAGCGCCCCATCGCCGATAACGACACCGCCAGCGGCCGCGAGCAGAACCGCCGCGTCGTTGCGGAGATCAGCGCCGATGTGACCCGCACCGAAACCAGAGACTGATTCAGGAAAGAAGGCGACAGCGGCCGTCTTGGGGGTAATGCGACCTTGCGTTACCCCTCACACGGCCCTACAATGCTCCCAATTCTGGAACTTCCGGCTTTTCCGGTAGTCTCATGAATCGCAGGGTTCGAGTTCGGCCAGCTTGACTGGCACTCTGCCCGACGCGACCAAATTCCCCTTTAAGGGGCCGATTTGGATTCGACGCCGGTGACGAAACTCAAGGTGCATGTCGTGATGGCAGCCAATCACGTTAATCCAAAGCTGCAACTTAATAGTTGCCAACGACGACAACTACGCTCTAGCAGCCTAAGAACCTGCTAGCGGTCAATAGCAAGGTGCCAGTACCGCGTTATTGACTGTCAAATAGAACTGGATCGCGGTGAAGTTCGCCTGTGGCGGATCCGTTAAAACCTAAACAGGATCGCGTCTTACGTCCTGCCCGTTGGGCTGTAAGAGGCTAAATCAATAAACGGAAACTAAGCATGTAGAGCCAAGAGCGGAGTATCGGCGGACGGGGGTTCAACTCCCCCCGGCTCCACCATCACCACATCTAAAGACGTCCTAGGACGTCTTTTTTTGTGCCTAAAATCAAGCAGTTACGTGGTTTTCCAGTCTATTAACGTCCGATAAGATCCAGTAACAACCGACACTGCGGGTATTCCAAGTGGTATTCCATGGCACCCAATGCTATATTTTGGAATACCAAATGGCAGTCTGGAATACCCAATGAGCACCTACACCACCACCCTGAAGGCCAAGCAGGTCGCCGCCGCCAAGCCTCGAGACAAAGACTACGTCCTGTCCGATGGGGGTGGCCTTCAACTCCGCGTGCGCGCCAATGGCTCACGTCTGTGGAACTTCAATTACCGTCACCCCATCTCCAAGAAACGAGTCAACATCGGGCTGGGTAGTTACCCCGAGATCAGCCTCGCTCAAGCTCGCGAAAAAACCAAAGAGAGCCGCGCGCTCGTTGCCCGGGGCATCGACCCCAAAGCGCACCGAGACAAAGAAGCACTACAAAGGAAGCTGGAGACGAGCAACACCTTGCGCAAGGTCGCCGAAGAGTGGATTGAGCTGAAAAAGTCCCGTGTGACCGCTGACCATGCAGCCGACTCCTGGAAGTCACTGGAGATCCATATTTTCCCCAAGCTGGCGCACACACCGATTACCGACGTTAGCGCTCCACAGGTGATTGATGTCCTACGCCCTATTGAAGCCAAAGGCAGCCTCGAAACCGTCAAGCGCCTATGTCAGCGGCTAAACGAAATCATGACTCACGCCACAAATAGTGGGTACTTACCAACCAACCCGCTCAGCGGCATAAGGGAGGCTTTCTTAAAACCCAAGAAGAAGAATATGCCCACCATCAAGCCGGAGGAATTGCCGGAGCTGGTACAAACCATCGCCAACGCCAGCATCAAGCGAGTCACTCGCCTGCTGATCGAATGGCAGCTGCACACCATGACACGCCCCTCAGAAGCGGCTGGCGCTCGCTGGGAAGAAATCGACTTCGCGAAGCAGTTATGGACAATACCAGCCGAGCGGATGAAAAAACGGAAAGAGCACATAGTGCCACTGACAGAGCAAAGCCTGGCGCTACTGGAAGCATTAAAACCGATTAGTGGGCACCGGGAGCACCTATTTCCATCTGATCGCAACCCACGAACCCACACCAATAGCCAAACCGCCAATATGGCGCTTAAGCGGATGGGTTATGGGGGTAAGCTTGTCAGCCACGGCTTGAGGGCATTGGCCAGCACAGTACTGAATGAAATGCGGCAGGACCCGGAGCTCATTGAGGTATGCCTGGCTCACGTTGACAGCAGCGTGCGGGGGGATTACAACCGGGCAGACTATCTGGAGGCTCGAAGGAAGCTCATGACGGTTTGGAGCAGCCAGATCGAAAAGGCGTCGATAGGCTCACTGTCCGCCTGTCAAAGCCCCCCTCTAAAGGTGGTGAATGGATGATAGTTGAACAGAAATCGCAATGGCTCCTAAAGGCCAGAGCTGGGGCCGAATAAAGCACGCGGCTCTCGTTGGCCTGTGAGTCCCGCAGCTCATACGCACTCGATTAAATGCGCTTTACTGGGTCCAAGCGCCAAGGCCGGACTTGAAATATATTCATAAGGCTTTGATATAAAAAGACTTTAATTGGTTCAAATAATGCTGATACCGTCGTCCCATTTGGGTAATTATTGAACCGAAATGGGTATTGAATCCGCCCTTCAAGCCATAACTGAAGCAGTTGAAAGCCCTTACTTCATGGCGAAAGTCTGGCCCTGTCGAGCTAAGTAGATAGTAGCGCGCACCCAGAGTCAGCACAATGGGCCACTATATCGGCAGACCTCTCAGCCACCGAGCACTCCTTTATGGAACGGTTGCGGTCATTCTCTGAGTACCCCCTATCTTGGCGGTGTATCATTTCCCCAGTGATGAATACTGAAAGATTTTTATATTATATATATGTTAATCTGGACACGGTGATATGCTTTCAAAAATTGTAAGTGGTGGACAAACCGGAGCGGATAGAGCGGCTCTGGATGCAGGTATTGAAGCCGGTTTCCCTATAGGTGGGAACTGTCCCGCCGGGCGTTTAGCTGAGGATGGCTCAATAAGTAACAAGTACAAGCTGACCGAAATTGAGGGTGGCTACCGGCAACGTAACAAAAAAAATGTGACGGACTCTGACGGAACCGCAATTTTCTACAGCTCATACCCGACTGGCGGCACTGAAGCATCAGTTCTCTTCTGCATCAAGCAAAAGAAACCTTACAAGCTAATTGATATTCAATTGATTGATCCCAGAAGGTCGGCAGAAGTCCTGAGCAGATTTATTGAAAACTTTGGGATCAGTACACTGAACGTAGCAGGACCCAGAGCAAGTAGCTGCCCAGAAATCTACGACCACGTAAAGCAATCGATAACCCTTGTCTTACGTGAAAGCCATAAGCCAAAGGGTACAACTGATCCCACAAGGCCTGGTGGAGCTTAGTTGACAAATGTGCCCGCAACAATCATTGCCCGCATTATGATAGTTTTTGGCTATCATTATTGCTTGGCGTTTTCCAAGCAGCCTACACTAACTCTTAGCTCAGGTAATTGAAGCTCTACCGCTTACGAAAACAGCCGGGAAAAGACGTCTCCAAAATTTCTGCAACTCCTTCTTTTCATTCTTAGAAAATCGAATTCCTCTGGAAAATATTAGACTATTGTGAAGTTTTTGATAATCAGACACTATAGCCTCGTGGCTGAGAACATTGCGTATTCTAATAGGGAGATCGTCACGCCACACCTTTTCTGCCTCCTTCATTTTAGACAGTCTTACGGCTCCAGAGAACTCAATTTTCTTCTTAAGAAAAATTTTTTTCACGTCTAAAATCTTACGTCAAACGCTCGACCTTGCACTTCATTAACTTCACACGGACTCACCTTAGAGCTCTAAGCTCTTCAAGCGCTCGAAACAGTCTGAAAATACAAGCTTCCAATCAAGCTAAAAGCAGTTATTCAAAGCTTCATCGTATTAGCTAATCGCTCCCAGTCGATCTCCTTGGAGTAGAGCAAAATATCAACCTCATGCCAGCTCAGACGCAAATATAGCTTCTCGACAAACTCCATAGTATCTCGGCTATAAAGCTCTTCCTGCAATTCAAGCTTTCTCCTTTTCAGCTGCCACTTTTGTCGATACTCCAGCGACATGGGATCGATGCCTTTGTGACGATCACGAACGTCAGAAATTGAATCGTAAACGAAGTCATAGTCCTCCGGAAAAAGGTGGGCATGAATGCTTCTAATTTTTTCTGAACGACACTTCAGAATTCTTTCAATTTCTTCTGCGCGAAATGCATACAAAATGGCTTCTATAGTGCCTGGGTCGCCATCGAAAGAGCCAAATGAAACACAAAGTTCATCGACTACGGCCTGGCCGATCCTAGCATGCTCTCCACCAGATTCACTCACTGCAGATCTAGCTATGAGATCGTACTCGTCCTCCATGCCCTCGTTGTGGCCACAACAAGTGTTCCCAGGATCCAGGTCATGTAGCACTTTAGAGACCTCACCGTAGGTCACCGGGCAGTCCAAATAAGGATGAGAATGCTTTTCCATGATAGCTTTCTGTTGCGCCTTTCTCTTACTTCGACCCATCGATTCTCCTCCACTTTACAAACGTTTTCTGATCGGATATCTAAGCCATTAAATACAATATAGAAGCCCCTCGTAAGGATACACACCCAGCCCGCCGAAGATTGCCGGATCCCGGACGCCGCATCAATAGTTGGCAGCTAGTTCCTACCCAGGCTTATTCTCTTGATCACACGCTAGTAGCCCGCCCAACAACGTCCATCAGCTTTGAGTAATCCGTAACGACATCGTATTTCACGCGATCTTCACTGATCCTTTGATTTATCTCGTCGAAGAACTTCCGGGCGCACTCGATCTTCGTTTTCTCGATCTCACGCAGCTTCATAGACGACATGGAGCCTTTGGTTTCGGCTATAAAGTAGATATGCCTGACACTTCCGGCGCTAAAGGATATCGCCCAATCGGGGTTATAGTCACCGACAGGCGTCGGGATCAGGAAGCCGCGCGGCAACTTGGCATACACGACGACTTCATGGCTCGTATCCAGCTCCTCTACAAACTTACTCTCCACATCGGAGTCCGTTATCGCATAATCGTAGACGTGGTTCTTGAGTTTCGCCGTAGCACGGGAGAAATCTTGGCCAGTCTGGTTGGCGGTGAAAATGTCGGCGTCGTAGCACTCACCCACCTCGTTGTATGCAAGGCGCTCAATCACCATGGTTGCTTTCTGTTCAGTAATAAGACGAGTAGCCTCCGCGATGAAGTGTTCAGGGTTCTTTTGGAACTGCGCGAAAACCGCCGCCTGTGCTTGACTAAGTATTGCCGCCGTGGTCTCTCTGGTCAAATGAGCGTTTTCAGCAATTTTTCCTACGAGATCGTACTTTACCAATGAATGAATAGAATCTCCGTACTCATTCTTGGTCTCCTGAACTGAAAATCCATCACCGCCACGAAGCTGCTCATCGGTTAAAGCATCCTGCTGAACACCCGCTTGGACGGTGTACTGCAAAGGGGTCACCCGCAACTCTTTGTCTAAAGTACCAACGCACTTTTTAACTAGCTCCTCCGAATCAAAATCAACCCGATATACAGCCTTGCGATTGATACGCTCCCACAGAGCCCGGAACTCCTTCTTCTCGAAGTTCGCGTTCAGGGGGTTGGTCTTGGGTTTACGTCCGTCATCCACCTTCGGTAGTTGAGCGTCGCTGAAGACACTGTCGATCAGTTGGAAAACCTGATAGGCATGAGGCTTCAGGTCTTCTGGCAGCTCTGCGAGCGTTCCGGAGTCCTTGGCATCATGGTATGCGTCGGCGATCTGGTCGGCATCGTCAGTGTAATCGTTCGTTATTAGGTAACGATAAATCTGTTTCGCCATGGCAGCGGTGACTTCGACCACCCCTTGATCTGTCGTGATCGTCTTTCCGGTGAAGTAGGCCTCTGTCGCCTGGCGTGGGCGCGACGACAAGGTCTCCGAAATCTCTTTCTGCAAACCCACCACGAAGTCTTTGTAGCTCTCACTCGCGACCACCGTAAGCACGTTGATATCGTGTACCACGGCCGGGTGATCCATGCGGTCACCATGCTGGTCGACGCTCAGGCGTAACCCACGCCCCACTTCCTGGCGGCGAGAAATGGTGTTGTCGCTGTGCTTCAGCATGCACATAACAAATACGTTCGGGTTGTCCCAGCCTTCGCGAAGTGCGGAGTGGGAGAAGATGAACCGCGTCGGTTCTTCAAAGGCCAGCAGGCGTTCCTTGTCCTTTAGAATCAGGTCGTAAGCGTCTACGTCATCGGAATCAACGGATCTCGCACCGACGGCTGGGTCCTTCATCCGCTTGGTCCTTTTGTCGATCGAGAAATAACCATTGTGGGTTCGACCGGGTTCAATATCTGCCAAATACTTCCGGTACTGCTCGTTATCGATAGCAAGCTCAGAAAGGTACTCGTTTTTCAGCAGATCGTACTCCTCCTCGAAAACCCGCGCGTATTCGCCTTTCTCATCAGGTGCGTCGTAGTCGCGATATTTTGCCACCTCGTCTATAAAGAACAGTGACAGCACCTTGATGCCCTGCGCAAAGAGCTGCTTTTCTTTGTCCAGGTGTGCCTTGATCGTCTCACGAATCTGTATACGACGGACGTCACGCTCCGTGACATCACCATTCGCCTCGCCGGCCTTCAGTATTTCCCCGTTGGTAAACTCCACTGTGTCGTTTCGTTCATCGATCTGGCTGATTGTAAAGCCTTGGTATTGGTCCAGCTCGCCAGAGATCGTAAACAAATCGTCGCGAAATGCCATCCGCCGAAGCTGTCGTTTGATCTCGCCCGACTTCAGCTTCACCTCCAACTCAATCCGAGCCACCGGGGCATGCTTCGAGATGTCGATACCTTCGAGATACAGGTAGGCACTGGTTCCAGCGAGCCCACGGGTTTGAATGCCGCGAACCGCGATTTTTTTCACCAGCTTTTGGTTATAAGCGTCGAGCGCGTCCAACCGGTGTACCCGGTTGTGTTGGGTACGGTGGGTAGCCGAGTAACGCAGGATAAACAGCGGCTTGAACTTCGGTAGGGCCTCCATGGTGGCCGCACCCTGCATCTTCTGTGGCTCGTCCAGAATCAAAATCGGCCGGTTCGACGCAATTACATCGATTGGCTTGCGCGACTGAAAGTCGTCTAATTCATCATAAATACGACGATTGTCCTTGCCCCGCGCGTTGAACGCCTGGATGTTCATGATCATCACATTGATTCCGGCATCCGAAGAGAAGCTCTCGACTTCATGCAGGCGCTTGGAATTGTAGATAAAAAACCGCGCCTTCTTGCCGTAGGTTTCAGTGAAGTGCTCGGCGGTCACTTCGAAGGACTTGTACACCCCTTCGCGGATGGCGATAGAAGGCACGACGATAATGAACTTTGACCAGCCATAGCGTTTGTTCATCTCGAAGATAGACTTAATATAGCAATAAGTTTTACCCGTGCCCGTCTCCATCTCCACATCAAGGTGAACGCGGGTCGCAGCCAGGGCGTCCTTCTTGTAAGCTGCGGGGGCGGGCACACGCTCACCCTTAGCATTAAAGGTCGTAAAGTCCGTCAATGACTGCGAGCCAGGTAGGTTCTGCCTACGCTGGACCTTCTGAATATTGTCCAGGATCTGCGCTTCGGTCAGCGCCAAGTCGGCGTTCTTGAAACCCTCCTCAAAGGCGCTGGCTTGCGCCTTGCGTCCGGGATCGATGCGATAATTCAGGCCCGAAGTCATGGGCTGTCCGGCGAAGCACTCCACCACATCGTTGACGGCGTTGGTCTGATATGACTGGACCTTGAACTTGAGTTTCATGGCATCCTCTTTCTGCATTCTTTCTGCATTTTGTTAGCTTCGACCACTTTGCAGAAAGGCATAACCAATTGATTTTTAAGAGAAAATGATATTTTAAGGAACATATTCATTCTGCAAGTTTCCATTCTGGCCTGCTTCGTGAACCAGCGTTAAAAATAACCCCTTGGCGTCTTAATTTGGTCAGTAAGTTGCTGATTTTTATTACTTTTTGCTCATTAGACAAGGCGTCGCTCAGCTTATCGAACAGTAATTTATCGATATCGGCGCGGCTGGCCCCGCCAGACTGCCGAAGGTAATCAGTGACCTGCTTGGCGTAAAACTCATCATCCTGGGCTCGGGTACGGATGTAATCCACCATACTCCCGGTGGCCTTGGCGACGCTGGCCGATACATGAAAGCGGGGCTTGCGCCCTTCAATCAGGCCGGCACGCTTCAGCCGGGCCACAGCCTCATCGGGAATCGGCAGCTTTTTCTGTACCCGGTCCAGAGCCAATACATCCGCAAGCGGCAGGTCGGTTTTCTGTATCAATAGCCGGCTATAGGCTGGGTCCACCACACCACCGTAGATGGTCAGGCTGACCGCACTGGGCTCCCCAAGCTCATAGTCCGGCATGGGAAAGTAACGCTTGGCCTGGCGGGCGTACATGTCGTGAATGCCGTAGCCCATGGTATCAATCATGTTCAGCTCAGCCATGGCCTGTGCCAAGAAGGGATTGCGGTAGCGGCGGGGGATGCGGTTGCCCTCCAGATAGTCTCCCGGAGCACCCTCGAAGAAACTGCCCTCATTCTCAAATATCAAGCGGTCGGACTGCTCAATCACCACGACCCGGCCATTACGGGTGTAATCTTGGTGCGCAATGCAGTTGTGCAATGCTTCCAGCACGATTTTCTGGTCATACTTGGAGACTTCAATCGGCATTAGCTCGTCTTGGGGCAACAAACGCAGCTGGATATTGCGAATACGCTGATACAGCTGGGTGGTGGTCAACAGAAACGGAGGTGCGAAGTGCTGATAGGCCCGCTCGGTCCCCTCCAGCTTCCAGGTCATCTGAGCTGGGTGCGGCGACAGGTGCCAGACTGCCTCGGGCTTGCCCAACAACAGCAGCGCCGTGCGCGTAACCTGGCCGTTCAAGGTAATGCGCGCCCGGTCCAGGAAGGTCGCCAGCGGCCAGCTCATAACCTCTTCGGGACTGAAGCGGTTGGCATACTTCCTGACAAAGGCCTTTCGCGCCCTGGCCAGCGCCGATTCGTCCAGATCGGTCAGACTGGCCGCCGGCACCAGTTGCGCGCTCCAGTCCTGCGCTAGGGTCTGCTGGCGAATCTCATCCAGCTTGTCCAGCCCTAGAGAACACAGACTTTCGCCCGCTCGGGCGTAATAGTGCCCTTTCCACGCAATCGGGATACCCCTTGGCGCTGCGGGAATCTCGAACAGCAACACCCGCCCGCCTGCATGCTGCAGCTCATGGATATCGCGGAAGGAAACGCTGGGCTCGGTGCTTTGCGCCACTTGCTGTTTAAGGCCGTGTAAGCGCTCTGGCTCTTGCCGGTAGAGAGTACCCACCACACCACGGGTTTTATTACTAACACCGAAGACCAGCCACGCACGCTCCAGCCCCCGCAGATTGGCTTCATTGCTGAGCGCCGAAAAATACTCACCAATCTTGTTGGTGTCGTAATCATTGCCAGCCTGCTTGAACTCCACCACCTCGTTCTCCCAGGTGCTGATCAAGGTCTCAAGCAGCGCATTCAGAGCTTGCTCGTCCATGCCGCGACTCCTTAGAGACTTCTGACTTCAGTGGTCGGCGAAAGCTGACGGAAGACCTGTTCCACGTTGATTTTTACCGCGTCGGAAACAAAGCCGTTGTCGCGAAAAACAACCCGCAGGGGCTCATGGCCAGCCAGCTCCTTAACCAGATCTTCTGTAACACCCTTATCGAAACAGGCAACCAGCGCGTTCTCGTCTACGAAGAAGACGGTTTTGCCCTGCACTGTTTCGCGGCGAATGGGTAGGGTCAAGTCAACGCCCCAGTCGACCAATACCTGGAATAGCAGGTCCTCTGGTGTGCGGTCCTCCTTCACGTTATCGACTGTATCGAGTAAATCTGATTGCCTCAGTTCGTCCGGGCGGTAATAGACATCCTTCATGTTCGAAGTATCGACCTTAAGCTCCCGGAAACCAACATCGCGATTCCAGGCAGGATGGTATTCGTTTTCAAGGATCTTCTTCCCTGCACGACGAATGCGTTCCTTTGCGAGTTCGGCGATATCACGGTATCCCGCTTTGTACGCGTTGGAAGCTGACCCGACCTCTTCGGGTAGCTGAACCATAATAAACTTGCGCGCACCGCCATCTTCTGCATTTAGGGTCATTACGGATTGCGCTGTCGTCGCTGAGCCTGCGAAGAAGTCTAATACAATAGAGTCCTCTCTAGTCGCTATTTTCAAAAGGCGAGCAATAAGATCTGGCGACTTTGGGAAGTCCATAACTGCAGCCCCGAAAAGATCTTTGACAGCTTTACGACCATAGTCGTTTGTGAACTCCTTGTCAGTCCACAACGACTTCACAAGACTTTTCGCTGTTTTCCCGTCATCACTATTCAAATAGTCCTTTCTATGAATACGCCATTCTTCACCGCGAGGTTCTGCCAACAAAAGGTGCGCTTCCGACTTTACCTTGTCCTTTCCCCAAGTCCAGCAAGTCTGAACGCCATTTGGCGCATCAGGCCAAACTTCGAAAGTAAAATCTTCAGACTTAGTGATTGAGACTGCGCCACTCTCAGGGTTTACATACAACGGGTAGTAAAGATTTGGCCTAGTCGTCGGATTAAACGCCTGATTTCGATTGCGCAAGCCAAGCAGGCGATATGGACCTCGATCGTCTGACCGATTGTATTCTTCAACCATGCGCCCCTCTTTCTCAAGTCCCCGGATAGCGGCGCCGTTCATGCCGTCCTTTGCAAACACTAAAATTGACTCGTGCGTCTTGGCGACAAATCTATCAAGATGTCGGCCTCGCGGATTAACCAAAACGGCTAGCTGAGCGATAAAGTTCTCATCACCAAAAATTTCACAGCCCAAACGGATTAGATTATGGGCTTCGTTATCATCAATACTGATAAACATGACCCCATCACTAGATAGTAGGCGCTTGCACAATAAAAGCCGAGAATACATCATTGTCAGCCAATCGCTATGAAACCTACCATTCGCTGATGTGTTGGCAATGAGTCGGTTTCCTTCGCTATCCTTTTGCTGAGAGCGAATGAGGTATTCTCCTTCAGCCTCCGAAAAATCATCTTCGTAAATGAAGTCGTTCCCAGTGTTATATGGCGGATCGATATAAATCATTTTTATCTTTCCCAGGTATGTCTCCTGGATAAGCTTGAGGGCTTCCAAATTGTCTCCCTCAATGAATAGGTTCTGCGTAGTACTAAAACGGGGGCTGCTTTCCGTGGAAGGTCGAAGCGTTTTTGTCACCGGCGAGTTTCCCAGTGCAAGCGCCTCTCGCTTACCGGGCCAGTCTAGGCGATAGCGTTCCTGAGGGCCCTCAACAATATGGCCGCTCAGCTCTTGCTTCAACTGATCAAAGTCCACCACTAGGCGCAGATTCCCGGTTGTCTCTTCGCGAGCCTCAGTTACGCAACCAGGGAAGAGCTTCCTAATTTTGGCGATGTTCTGTTGGCTAAGGTCGGGACTATGCATTTTCAGTTTGTTGGTTTTCGGTTTTTCAGCCATGTTTCTTCTGTCCTTCATTCGTTGATTCGATCAAGGCATCGAGCTCCGCCTTCAACCCCCGTAACTGGCGGTTAAACTCTACCTTTCGGTTAAATTGCTTTTCCCGCTGAACGCGGGCTTCCAGCCGCTGGCATTCGCGCTGCATTCCGACGACCCGGCTGTGGCGCTCCACCAAGGCCGCCATGGACTCGCCCGAGCGGGTCGACACCGGAATCAGTAGCCGCAATACCTGCTCGTACAGCCGAGGTAAATCCAACGCAATTGGCAGCGGCGCCCGTGGCATGTCCGCTGGCAGCCAGTCAGTGGCGAAGTAGTCGTCGATCACCCATTTGTTGGCGTCGGACTCACTGGGCCGCTTGTAGGTGGCCGCCACCCGAATGGCATCACGGGGCGCGCCGTCCTCGCGGCTGGCGGTCACCTCGAAGATCAGCGGAAAGCCGATGGCACGGTCAATGCAACGCAGCACCTCAACCGGCAGCGCATCCGCCACTCCGGCCGGCTTCAGCGCTACTCTGAATATCTGGATCTCGGGCACTGCCCTGCTACCCTGCAGGTTCAGTGTCTCCGGCGCCAGCTTGTACTGCCAGGTGATTCTAGCGACCTGGGCTGTGAGTTGATCGCGCACCCTGCGGCCTGGCGTGCCTGCACCCACAATGCGGTTCTTAGGCACGACCCGACTCAGCCGCGCACGCTCAGGGTAGTCTAACAGCGCTGGGTGGCTGGCCTCTCCGCTCATCATGTCTCCTGAACGACGATGAAGGATAGCAGCTCGAAGTCATCCAACCCAGCGATGGGGTTGGTGAGTGCACTGGTGCGCGAACCTGTGAAGAGGCTGTCCAAATCCTTCTCGTCTTGCACCTGAATGATGCTGCGGATAGCCTGGTCGAGCAGGTCGGAGTAAAAGTACATATTGCGACCGTCGTCTGTGGCCCGGTTAAAGGGCTGACATGCCGCTTGGATAGGCTCAGTGCGCCCCCGGCAAGCGGAGCGGGCCAGGTCCAGCAAAGGCTTGACTTCGGTATGGTTGGCAATGATCTCGCCGTCGTTGGCGATGTAGACCAGGTAAAACGGGTGCAGCCGGTTCTGTTGCTGAATGTTAACCGCGTGGTTACGGTTGCGCAGGGTAAAGATCGCCCCCGGCACCAGGTCACTATCCCAGTTTGTCGGCACGACAGCGTGCAGGCCGCTGGGCAGGTTAGCCAGCTCGCCATGAGTTTTGATGTAGTTGAGCAGGTCCATGCGGAAGTCGTTCAGCCCCAAGTCCGTGATGGAGACGCCTGTTTTAACGTCTTCCATATCGATCACTTCTTCTTGGAGGCGGCGAAGCTGCTCTTTGCGGTAGGCGATTTCGCTGGATTCGGTGTTGAGCAGGTTGTCGTCGCCAGTGGCGGTGGCATCGACGATCACCATGCGGTTCTCGACACGCTCTTTGAGGTTAATGTATTCGTCCAGGCTGATGTCCGGCCAATAGTTGACGAGCTGGATACTGGCATTCGGCGAGCCGATTCGGTCGATGCGGCCGAAGCGCTGGATGATGCGCACCGGGTTCCAGTGGATGTCGTAGTTGATCAGATAGTCGCAGTCCTGAAGGTTCTGGCCTTCGGAAATGCAGTCGGTGGCGATCAGGAGGTCGATCTCGTTCGGCTCATCCGACAGGACATGGTGTTTTTCCTTCGCCTGCGGAGCGAACAAGGTCAGTAGAGACTGGAAATCATAGCCCCGGCCAAGCGTGGATTTGGGTGCTTCGGAGCCAGTGACGATAGCGCTGTGCAGTCCGTGGTCTTCAAGAATCCCCGGCACCAGCTGGTTGTAGAGGTAGTGCGCAGTATCGGAAAAGGCCGTGAAAATGACGATCTTCCGGTTTTCGGGATTGATGGGCGCATTGATCTTGTTGTTGAGTTGCGCTTTGATGTGCTGCAGTTTGGCGTCGTCTTCCGGAGTTACTTTTTCCATCTCGGCCAATAGCGCTGCGAGAACGCCAAGATCAGCCTCAAGGTCCCGCTCCCAGGACGGCAAGTCCATGTCGGCCAAGTTGATGCGCACCTTTCCACCGATACTGTCGTCATCAGCGGGCAGCCATTCCTCATCTTCGGGCTCTGCATCCTCAAAACCGGCGGTGACATCCGCGAAGCCGGCATCGCGGCCAGTTTCCTTATAGGTGGCGATCTTTTCCAGCGTGCGAGTGTGATTATCCTGCAGTTTTTTCAAAGTCTTACGGAATGCTTCTACCGAGCTCTCCAGGCGCTTGAGCAGGTTAGTGGTCATCAGAGCCTGAAGACTGCGCTCCCGGTCCGCCTGCTTGAGCCGGCCGCCACCGCTGGACACCTCGGTGTCGTAAAGTGCCTCGTACTTTGCTAACCGGCTGGGCAAGATGTAATTCACAGGGGCATAGACCGCGAGCTTGACCATGGTCAGTTGCGCGTAGATTTCATTGAAGCCGATGACATCGGTACGCTGCGTCAGTGGCGGATGGAAGGCCAGGGGCTTGCGGCGCTCAGGGAAACTGCCAATCTCTGTCGTATCGTAGAAGTGCTCGATGTGTTTTCTGGATCGGGCGATGGTGACACTGTCCAGCAATTCGAAGAAGTCAAAGTCCAACGCCTCCAGAATCGCCCCTGCGGTGCGCTCTTCCGGCGGCATCCTAGACCAAGCGTTGAATGCAGTCTGTGCGCGGCGGAATATTTCCTCAATGTCTGTTTCTGTCCGCAGCTTTGCGGTGAGCGCATCGGATTCACCCTCATAGGCAAGAGCTAGCTGGTTTCGCAGGTCGGTAAAACGGTTGTTGACCGGCGTTGCGGAAAGCATTAAGACCTTGGTCTTGACCCCTTCGCGGATCACCTTGTTCATCAGACGCTGGTAGCGGGTTTCTCGGTCTTTGAAAACATCGTTGTTGCGGAAATTGTGCGATTCGTCGATCACCACTAGGTCATAGTTGCCCCAATTAACCCGGTCCAGTCGGGTGCCGAAGGATTCCCCGCTAGTACGCTGAAGATCGGTGTGGCAGAGGACCTCGTAGTTGAATCGGTCCTTAGCCAGGGGGTTAGTGGTGAGATTGCGGTTATAATTTAACCAGTTGTCAGCGAGTTTCTTGGGGCAGAGGACCAGTACGGAGCGATTGCGCAGCTCGTAATACTTGATGACCGCAAGGGCTGTGAACGTCTTCCCAAGGCCTACGCTGTCAGCCAGGATGCAGCCGTTGTAAGTTTCCAGCTTGTTGATGATGCCGGTGGCCCCGTCACGTTGGAAACTGTACAGCTTGTTCCAGATAAGGCTATCCTGATAGCCGGTCCGGTCGTTGGGCAGGACATCTTCGCTGATGTCTCCCAGAAACTCATTGAAAATGTTGTAGAGCATCAGGAAGTAAATGCGCTCGGGAGAATTTTCTTGGTACACCGATGCGATGTGCTCACACAGCCTATCGGTCACATCTTCAATTTTTTCGGGATCACTCCAAATCTGGTCGAACAAGCGCAGAAAGTTGGCCGTGTACGCCGGGTCATCAAACCGATTGACGAAGTTGGAGACGGCGTCGCCTTGCTGATAACCCAGGTCGACGGCGGTAAAGCCGTGCAGGGGCTGATAGACCGCCTCTTCATTTTCTGCCTCAACGCAAGCGAACTGTTGCATGGGTGCTTTGCTACGATTGGATCGGAAAACAGCCTTACGCTGCATCCAGTCAGCGCATTCCCTAGCAATGGCTCGCTGGGTCAGCTGGTTCTTCAGCTGAATTTCAAACTCACTGCCGTAAAAGCTCCGCTCCCGCTCGGCCTTTGGGATATGAAATTCCCGGCGGACCTTGCGACCGCTGTCAGTGACTTCGTCGGGGACGAATGTCGGAGAGGTGAAAATGAACTCCAAGGATTCAATGGATTCGAGCTGCTCCTTCAGTTCCGCAAAGGCGTAGATGGAGAAACAGGACGCCGCAATCTTCAGCTTCGCACCTGGCTCGATACTGCTTCGAAGGTCGTCCCCGAGAAGGTCGTTGATATTATCAATCAGCTTCATGGGAACTCCGTGGCATTGCCGAGTGCGTTTGCTGATCAATCCAGCGCTCGATATCCTGGCGCCGAAAACGCCAACTATTGGCCACTTTGAACGCCGGGATTTCTCCCTTAGCGGCGAGTCGATAGACAGTACGCTCGTGGACTTTGAGGAATTCCGCCACCTCTTTAAGAGTGATTACGTCGCCTGCCACCTGCCGAGTCCCGTGTCAAAATAGTACAATAGGGGACAATATAGGCCACGAGCATTAAATGTCAAATTAACCGCCAGTTTGATGTGAGCCCGCGTTTTCAGCACGGCCAAGCCAAAATTTTTCAAACCTATATCACCCCCATGACCCCGGCCCCAGCACGCCGGTAAACCCTGGTTGATATAGGAGATACGGCTATGCACACCGCATGCCCTCGTTGTAATTCCCACCGCATTATTCCCAGCCGCTATGGCCGCAAGGTCGGTGGCACCGTTGGCACTACTGCTGGCGCTATCAGTGGAGCCATTAGTGCTACCAGTGGCGCCCGATTGGGCTACACCGTCGGCGCGATCGCGGGCCCGGCGGGTGCCGCCTCTGGCGCGGTGCTTGGCGCCATTGTGGGCGGGCTCTCGGGCTGCGTCGTCGGCGTGAAGCTCGGCGACAAGCTTGATGAGGAGGTATTCCAGGCCTACCGCTGTCTGGGCTGCGAGCACCGGTTTTAACCCACCCCCACTGATCAAACTTTGCTCAGACCTTCGTGGGTCTGGGCTCTTTATTCCGTAGGAGAACCACTATGGCACACCTCGTTGAAAACATGGCCTATGTCGGCCAGACCCCGTGGCACGGCCTCGGCCGTCAATTGGATTCCGGCCTTCCCGTTGATGACTGGGTCATTCAGGCCGGCATGGACTGGGAGATCCAGGAATCCCCGGTGCGCTTTATTGCCGGGCAGCGTGAGTACCTGGGCGAGATCAAGCCCTTCGACGATCACAAGGTCCTGTATCGCTCGGACACCCACGACCCACTGTCGGTGGTGGGCAACCGCTACAAGGTGGTCCAGCCTCGGGAGATTCTGGAGTTTTACCGGGACCTAACCGAACGCTCCGGCTTCGAGCTGGAGACGGCGGGAGTGCTCAAAGGCGGGCGCAAGCTCTGGGCCCTGGCCCGCACCGGGCAGTCCACCACGCTCAAGGGCAAGGACACCACCAAGGGCTATGTGCTGCTGGCCACCGCCTGTGACGGGACCATGGCCACCACCGCTCAGTTCACCAGTGTGCGGGTGGTGTGTAACAACACCCTGGCTGTGGCACTGGGCAGCGGCGCGGGTGCGGTGAAGGTGCCCCACCGTTCGGTGTTTGATGCCGAGGCGGTCAAGCAGTCGCTGGGAATTACCGTCTCCGCGTGGGATGAGTTTATGTACCGGATGAAGCACTTGAGCAACCGCTCCGTTAAGGACAGTGAGGTGCGCCACTTCCTGCTGCGGGTGATGGGCGATCCAGATACAGCCTCCATCAGCAAGGGCACCGAGCGCAATATGGCTCGCGTGCAAGCGCTGTATGACGGCCAGGGCCTGGGGGCGGATCTCGCCTCTTCCAAGGGCACCGCCTACGGCCTGCTCACTGCCGTCACCCAGTTCGTGGACCACGAGCGCCGGGCACGCAGCCAGGACAATCGGCTGGACTCCGCCTGGTTCGGTCAGGGCGCAGCGCTCAAAGGCCGGGCTCTGAACCAGGCCCTGCTGATGGTCGCCTGAGCCCACGGCTCCACTCTTCCTTCTTTACTTACCGTCAAACCTCATAGAAGCCCCAGCCACCGACACGCGTGGCTGGGGCTTTTGTGCGTTTGGGAGACTCGACAATGAAAGCACCCCGTATTACCTCACCCAAGCAACGGCCTGCCCTGCGGCTGGTCTCCACCAAAGATCTGAGCCGGAACGACTGGCTCAAGGTTCGCCAGACCGGCCTCGGCGCCAGCGACGCGGCCGCCGCCGTGGGCCTGAACCCTTACCAATCCCAGCTTGAGCTGTGGATGATCAAAACCGGCCGGGAGGATCAGCTCCCCTCGGTCGATCCCGATGATAATGGCTCCCCCATGTACTGGGGCCATATTCTCGAACCGATTGTGGCCACCCACTACACCAAGCGCACGGGCAACAAGGTGCGCCGGGTGAACGCCGTCTTGCAGCACCCCGATAAAGACAAAGCCTGGATGCTGGCCAACCTGGACTACTCAGTGGTGGGCGCATCCGATGTTCAGATACTCGAATGCAAGACCGCCGGGGAGTTTGGGGCTCGGCTATGGCGCGACGGCGTACCGGAATACGTGCAGTGCCAGGTACAGCACCAGCTGGCAGTCACCGGCAAAGCCGCCGCCGATGTCTGTGTGCTGCTCTGCGGCCAGGAGATTCAGGTGCACCGCATTGAGCGGGACGATGCGCTGATTGCTCGATTGATCGAACTGGAGCGCAAGTTCTGGGACTACGTGGAAACCGACACCCCACCCCCAGCGGATGGCTCGGAGTCGGCCGGGGCCGCCTTGCGGTATCTGTACCCCCAGGACGACGGCGAGACGGTGGACTTCACCGATGACCCGCATCTGTGCAACGTGTTCGATCAGCTGGTGACGGCCCGCCATAAGCTCAAAACCTTGACCCAGCAGGAGGAGCTGCTCAAGCAGACTCTCCAGCAGGCCATGAGCGAGGCAACCCGAGCCACCTTTGCGCGGGGCTCGATCTCCTGGAAGCGGAGCAAGGACAGCAAAGCCTTGAATACCGATGCCCTGATGCGGGACCTGCCGGAGCTGATGAACGAGTACCACACCACTCGCCCCGGCAGCCGGCGCTTTCTGGTTCGCTCGACTGACTGAGCGGGTGTGTCCGCGCTCAGCTCTACGACTCCCTTCTATCCACTCCTTCTTTATCCATTCCCTTGGGTGAGCCGTTCTGCGGCTCGCCCTTTTTTAACGCTATGAGGATACCGCCATGATTAAAGGCCTTGCGATTACCCCGCCGGTCATCGGCCGAATCAGTATTGGGCGCGTGACCGAAAAGAACGGCATGCGTCTGCCGGAGAAAGACGATCAATTTACCTTAACCACCCAGGTGCAGAGCCCAGAGGGATGGTTGCTCCATCCACTGGATGCTGAACTGCGGGACCAGACTGAGACCGGCAAGCTGCGCACGATTCCGGTCACCCTGCCCTTTAGCGACCCCGACCTGAACTTCCGGGCCGAGTACACGTTGTTTGACCGAAGCACCGGTCGACCGGTCTGTGCCGGGGACGGCGAGCAATGTCGGCGTCGCCACGAGGAAGTCATGGAGCAGTTGCCCTGCCCGGCTCCCGCGCATTGCCAGTTCGCCGCTGGTGGCAAGTGCAAGCCCTACGGGCGGCTGAATGTGATGGTGGGTGACTACGACCCTCTGGGCACCTTCATCTTCCGCACCACCGGGTTCAACAGCATCCGTACTTTGATGGCTCGGCTGAGGTACTTCCAAGCCGTCTCCGGCGGACTGCTGGCCTGCCTGCCACTGGAGCTTCGCCTGCGCGGTAAAAGCACCACCCAAAGCCATAGGACACCGATCTTCTATGTCGATCTCGGTATCCGCGAAGGTCTGACCCTGGAAGCGGCTATCACCCAAGCGCGCGAAACCGCTCAACAGCGACATGAGTCTGGCTACGACCAGGACGCCTTGGATCAAGCGGCACGGTCGGCCCTGGCTAACTCCGCCTTCGAGGACGACGAGGACGAAACCCCAGTTATTCTGGAGGAGTTCTACCCCGACGCCACTACGAAGCCACCGGCTAACACCGCGCACCCCCTCTCCCTGGCCGACAAGCTCGAACAGCGTACAAAAGCGCAATAACCCTTTTCTCTCCCCTGACCGGCCCACTCATACACCGGCGGCGTTCATTCGCTGCCGGGGGCCGCCCTATGCGAGGACATTCTGATGAAAGACACAAATACCCCGGATACTCTGCCTTTCTACCCACCCGCCAACAAAGGCGACGACCACCATGGCCTGTCTGAAGCACTGGTACTAGACTGGGCTGAGGTGATCCTGCAGGAGCGCTTCCTGCGCAGCAACTACTTGGTCAGCCCCGACTTGGCCCGCCGCTACCTGCGGGTGGCGTTTGGCAAAGAAGACCGGGAAGTCTTCGGCATGGTTCTGCTGGACAACCGCCACGGCGTGCTGGATATCGCCAAGCTGTTCTACGGAACCATTGACGGCGCTTCCGTCCATCCCCGCGAAGTGGTGAAGACAGCGCTGAGCCACAACGCCGCTGCGGTACTACTGGTTCACAACCACCCCAGCGGCAACCCCGAACCCAGCACCGCCGACCGGCGGCTGACAGAGCGGCTGAAGGAAGCCCTTCAGTTGGTGGACGTTCGGGTCATTGACCACATGGTGGTTGGGAGTGATGAGGTGGTGAGTTTTGCGGAGCGGGGGTTGATATGACACCACTGGTACGCTCGGTCAATGCCGAGCGTACCAGTGGTGTTCAACTCCTTTTTTTGCAGTCTTCCCCAAACTTATACTCAAGCCTGAGAAAATATCCACTCCATCAGGAATCAATTTAGCAATACTAACCCTTTAACGCATGCCCTCTCCAAAGGTAATACACAACCGGCAACACCAGCAGAGTCAGAACCATCGCGCTCAACATACCGCCCACCATTGGAGCCGCAATTCGGCTAACAACTTCTGCACCTGTGCCAGAGCTAAACATAATGGGCAGCAAGCCAGCAAAAGTGGAAACCCCCGTCATCATCACTGGTCTGACACGTAGCCCAGCTCCGTGTGTCACGGCTTGAATTAGTTCCTCTCGACGGAATGGCGCTCCTTTCTCTTTGCAATCACTTACGAATTGACTGTACGACTGATTGAGATAGGTCAGCATAATGACGCCAATTTCTACCGCGACACCCGCGAGAGCGATAAACCCGACCGCCACAGCTACAGAGAAATTGAAATTCAAAAGGAACATTAACCAGATGGACCCGATTACAGCAAGCGGCAAGGTTCCTAGAATTATGGCTACTTCAGCGAAGCTCCTGAAGTTCATGTACAGCAGTATGATGATAATAGCCAAAGTCAGCGGTATTACATAGGTCATCTTCTCCTTGGCGCGCTGCATATATTCATACTGGCCGGACCAGGTTACCGAATAGCCCGCCGGCAAATCCAGTTGTTCCTGAACGGTCACCATGGCCTGCTCAACGTAAGTGCCTACATCCACGCCTTCGATATCCACAAAAGTCCAGCCGTTGAGCCGTGCATTTTCACTCTTGATTGCCGGGGGGCCTTCCTCTACATATACCTTTGCCACATCGCCAAGTGCAATACGCTCTCCGGCGGGCGTAACAATGGGCAGCAATGCCAATTGTTCCGGCGAGTCCCGGTAATGCTGCGGGTAACGCAAATTGATCGGATAGCGTTCAAGCCCCTCAATCGTCTGCGACACATTCATTCCCCCAATGGCGGTAGCCACCACCTGCTGCACATCGGCAATATTCAGGCCATAGCGTGCCGCCTGTTCCCGCTGAATATCCACCTTGATATAGCGACCACCGGCCACCCGCTCAGAGTAAACCGAGGCGGTTCCGGGCACATCTTTAAGGACTTGTTCCAACTGCTGGCCAATGGCCTGGATTTCTTTCAAGTCCTCGCCCGCCACTTTAATACCTACCGGCGTTTTGATGCCGGTCGCCAGCATGTCAATTCGGGTTTTGATGGGCATCACCCAGGCGTTGGTCAGGCCGGGGAATCGTATTAGAGCATCCATCTCCTTTTTGAGTTTCTCTGTGGTCATGCCCTCGCGCCACTGGTCTTTGGGTTTGAGCTGTATGAAGGTTTCAATCATAGTCAGTGGCGCTGGGTCAGTCGCCGTGTCGGCACGACCGATCTTGCCGAACACGGTTTTGACTTCCGGCACCGTAGCAATCAACTTATCGGTTTGTTGCAGTAACTCCCTGGCTTTTCCGATGGACAGCCCCGGATAAGTGGTGGGCATATACATCAGGTCGCCCTCATCTAAGTCAGGAATAAACTCACTGCCGATTTGATTGACTGGCCAGATCCCAATCAAAAGTATCACAACAGCCATTGCAAGCGTGGTTTTGGGGAACCGCAAGACGCCTTTGAGCAATGGCATATAGCCAGCAATCAGTAGCCTGTTTACCGGGTTCTTGCTTTCGGCGACCACCTTTCCTCGAATGAAATACCCCATCAAAACCGGAACCACTGTAACAGCGAGCGCCGCACTGGCCGCCATGGCATAGGTTTTAGTAAATGCCAGCGGACTGAACATCCGTCCCTCCTGGGCCTCCAGGGTAAACACCGGAATAAAGCTTACGGTGATAATCAGCAGACTGAAAAACAATGCGGGGCCCACCTCCGAAGCCGATTTCGCCACTACTTGCCAACGGTTTTCCGGCGTCAAAGGCGTCCGCTCCATGTGCTTGTGCATGTTCTCGATCATAACGATGGCACCGTCAATCATCGCGCCTATTGCAATCGCGATACCGCCCAGCGACATAATGTTGGCGTTCAGACCTTGAAGATGCATCACGATAAAAGCCGTCAAAATGCCCAACGGAAGGCTGATGACAGCAACCAGTGATGACCTGACATGAAAGAGGAAAATGACGCAGATCAGCGCCACAATGGCAAGTTCTTCGAGCAGACTTTTCCATAAACTGTCAACGGCCCGGGAGATTAATCCGGAACGATCATAAACGGTGACAATCTCTACCCCTTCGGGCAAACCGCTTTTGAGCTTTTCCAGCTTTGCTTTGACGCCGTCAATGGTTTTTTGAGCATTTTCTCCCGAGCGCATCACCACGATACCGCCCACAGTTTCACCTTCACCATTGAGCTCAGCTATGCCACGGCGCATCTGTGGACCCACCTGGATCTCAGCCACGTTTTTTAGTAGCAGCGGCCCGCCGTTAGCGTTCACACCCAAGGGAATGTTACCCAGATCCTCCACGCTTTGGACGTAACCCGTGGCGCGCACCATATACTCTGCTTCCGCCATTTCCACCACTGAGGCACCGATCTCCTGGTTGCCACGTTGAATGGCGTTCTGAATATGCGACAGCGGGATATCAAAAGCACGTAGCTTTTCCGGATTAACCTTCACCTGGTACTGCTTGACCATGCCGCCAAGGGCCGATACCTCAGAAACGCCGCTCACCGTTTGCAGCTCGTATTTCAGGAACCAATCCTGCAGGCTGCGCAGCTGGCTCAAGTCATGCTTGCCACTGCGATCCACCAACGCGTAGAGGTAGACCCAGCCAACCCCGGTTGCGTCCGGCCCAAGTTGTGGCCGGGCGCTTGGTGGCAGTGTGGGAGCCACTTGGGACAGATACTCCAGCACCCTCGAACGGGCCCAGTAGGCGTCAGTATCATCATCAAAAATGACATAGACATAGGAATCGCCAAAAAAAGAATAGCCCCGCACGGTTTCCGCGCCCGGCACCGATAGCATGGCCGTGGTCAGTGGATAGGTGACTTGATCCTCCACCACCTGCGGCGCCTGCCCGGGGTAGTTGGTCTTAATGATGACCTGTACGTCGGATAGATCCGGGATCGCGTCTACGGGGGTATTCTTCACGGAATAGAGGCCCACACCCACCAGCATCAAGGTGCCCAGCAGCACGAAAAATCGATTGCTGATGGACCAACGAATGATGGACTCAATCATGACGATGCTCCTCGTTGTCGTGATGATCGTGTTCCATGGCGTCCTGGCTCATGCTGTCGTGGTCCGGCATAGACATCTCATCGTGGCCCTTCTCGCTCGGTTCCGGCATCGAGCCCTGGCCTCCCCCTTTATGCTGGCTGTGGTCCATTTCAGAAGATTCGGTATCGCCTGAAGATCCTTCACCGGGGATGTGAACTTGGCTCAAGCGGTAGTCACCGCCGCTATCGTTGACGATCTGTACATGCAGGCGCATCCCCGGCTCGAGATCCTCCATGCTGACGCCTTCCTCGACCATGAAATCCATGGTCATGGCGGGCCAATCCCAATCTGGTATCGGCTCGTGCTCGAGAGTGGCCATACGATGATCGGGCATCAGGCTGAGAATACGAGCGGAAACCCAAGTCGACGAGGGTTCAATGTCTTCTTCAACAGAGGCCTGTTCGCTCTGGTCGGGACGCGGCGTCATGCGTTCCAAATCTGCGGTTTTGCTGGATTCCGAGTCGATCAGGAATTGTGCGGAGGTGACGACACGCTCCCCTTCATTTAAGCCAGCCAGAATTTCCACGTGCCGCTCTCCGACGCGCCCCACTTCAACGACTACGGATCTAAACCTGCCCTCTCCTAGTGCCAACACCACGCGTGCTTGACTGCCGGTACGAATCAAGGCTTCACGTGGAATCAACAGGGTTTCCGCTCCCGCCTCGGTTTCAATGACCATCTGCGCGAACATGCCTGGTTTCAAGAACCCGTCGGGGTTGTGGAAGTGCACCCGGACCTGGGCTGTACGGGTTTCGGCATTGAGTGACGGATAGAGGTAATCTACCTGCCCTAACCACTCGCGACCGGGTAGATAGTCCAAGCGCATACGCACAGGATCGCCCTCACTGACCAGGTTCGCCTGGCGCTCAAACACCTCTCCGATCACCCAGATGTGCTCCAGCTGACCTATGCTCATCATATTAGTGCCGGGTTTGATGAACATGCCTTCACGCACCGAGAGATTCTCCAATACACCGGACTGAGGGGCCACGAAAGTGATGTGTTGATTAATCCTTCGGGTTTCACGCACCCGGTCGATTTCATTCTGAGGTAAATTCAACGCCAACAGCTGGTCTACCGCGGCACCTACAGCCACTGAATTGTCGCGCTTTAGCGCCATTAGCAGCTCTTCTTGGGCGTTGACCAGCGTGGGCGAATAGAGCGTGTACAAAGGTTCGCCTTTTTTGACCGGATCGCCAACCGCTTCAACGTAGAGCTTCTCAATCCAGCCCTCAACTCGCGGGTTGACATGCACCAAGCGATTCTCACTGTATTGCACATACCCGACGGTTCTAACCTCCGGCTGAAGTCTGCCGGAGTCAACCCTAGCGGTACGCACCCCGAGATTATTGACCACCACGGGGGAAATTTTGACGGTCCCAGGCTCATCCTTACCACTGCCCTCCTCATAAACCGGAACAAGGTCCATGCCCATGGGCGATTTGCCGGGTTTGTCGCGCCGATATTCGGCATCCATGGGTGCCACCCAGTACAGCGGTTGCCGTTCGCCCTCAGTGGCTGTAGTCCCATTTTCGTTGACGTCACTCAACAACCAGAATCCCGATACACCGAGCAACGCACCCACGGTTGTACCAAGCAGTACTTTAGTTAATGTATTCATTGTTTACCTTCCTAAAACGGTTCGATTGCCCTGCATCGTCCGACGAGGGCTCGGCGAGCAGGTAATTGATTTGGGCCATTATTTTCTGACGCTCCACCGCGATCACAAGTGCTTCGACTTTGGCATTCAGTTCGGCAATGCGCGCCCGGACGGCCTCGGCGAAGTCTCCGCTATCGTTGCCATAGGCCGCCAACGAAGCCTCTGCCTGGTCGGCCATTTGCGGTAGCAGCTGCTCGGTGTACAGCGCCAAGCGCTCATCGAGCCGCGTCAGCTGAACGCTCGCCGTTTCCAGTTCTGCCATCAGTTGGCGACGAAGCAAGTGCCTTTCGGTTTTGATGGCTTCGGCTCGATTCACGGCGGCGCTGACCTCCCTGTCCTGGCGGTTGCCTGTGAAAATGGGAAGATCGAACGTCACGCCAATTGAGAACAGATCAGACCGCTCGCGCCCCATGGGATCGCGGGCGCGAGAGCCGTACTGGGCGGTCAGGCCCCACTCGGGTTTGTATTTCTGTTCTGCCAAATCGACGCCGGTTTGGGTCGCGTCAATGCGCTGCTCCAGCGCCATCAGAGCTGGGTGATGGCGGATCAACTGGTAGCGTGCGTGTTCGTCAGCGGCCTCGATAGTCGGTATAGTAAGCGGCCTGGCGAGTGATGGCGTCGGCAGTATCGGCGCTAAGGGGACTCTTGCAGCAGCCCCGATCCATTCAGACAGGCGGCGCTGTGCGGCCTCTTTCTGCTGCTTTAGCGTTGTCAAGCGATCATCCAGACGGGTTAGCTCCAACTGCGCGCGAATGACATCCTGCTGACGGACCTGACCCAACGCCGACGAATAATGGGCCTCGGCAGATTCCACCAGTTGCTCGAACAACCCCCGATCCCGCTCGATCAATCGAATACTTTCCTGTGCCCTGTAGGCCTCTAGCCATAACTGACTGGCCGTTGCTTCCACCTTGGCGCGGCGATCTATCCTCAGCAGAGGGTGCTGTCCAGCAAGCTGCTGTTTTTGCCGTTTGGCAAGCGCCAGACTGTCACCACGTGGGAACATTTGCGTGACACCCACCGACAACTGAGTCATAGCCTCCTGGTTGATGTCGAAGCTATCTACGGGGAAATTGCCCGCCATCAGACTCACGCGGGGATCCGGCAAGCTCGCTGCGGCAGTCGCCTCATCATTGAGCGCCTGCTGGGTGTGCTTGCTGCCAGCAAGCCAAGGATCTGCTTCGACGGCGAGGGCTACCGCTTCTTCCAAGGTCAGCGATTCCGAAACCGGCTGAGCAAGGGCTGTAGCACTGCCCAAACCAAGTGACATAACGGATAGCATTATGACTAGTACTCTCATAACTGAACTTCCTGTTGATCACCCGGCTGATATTGCTGGGCGGGGTTCTCTACACTGACAAACACTTCGGTGTTGCCATCTTTTTTCATCAGCAGGACCTGATAAGCCCTAAACCGATCTTCAGCCTCCATCCCCGGACTGCCAAGGGGCATGGCGGGTACAGTCAGACCCACAGCATCAGACGGAGGGTTGGCCAGAAACTGTTGGATGTAGCGCGCCGGGATATGCCCTTCGAAGACGTAGCCTTGTGACGATACGGAGGTATGACAGGAGCGGAGATTGGGTGCGATCCGATACCGATCTTTTATGAGTTTCAGGCTTGATGGGTGTTGGACATCTGTTTCAAAGCCCTCGACATCTATATGGTCAATCCACTTTTTGCAGCAGCCGCAACTTCGACTTTTGTAGACGGTGAGCACCTCAGCGCCACCAATGGCCCGATCAGGATTAACGAATCTCTCCTCCACTTTCCCACAAGCAACTAGCAAGGGCAGCGTGAGCAACCCCAGCATCAGAATTTTAAGGCGTGATGAATGCATATTTGCCTCCCATGACAAATCGCCACTTCGTGTTCAGGTTTCAATTAAAAGGCAGCGCCGCTTCGCCTCCCTTTGGGACGGCACATTACCTTTAGTACTTGGTTAGCACGGATTAATTGAGTGAAATCAGGCGATTGGAGGTCTTAGAAAAGGGAAAATCGGTGCCAGAGGAAGGGCAAGGTAGCGCAAACCTGAAGCCTCAGAACGAGTCCCCAATGACTCCGGGGTAGTCACGGAAGAAGTCAACATCTGAATTGACAAGGCACATCCCACCACCGCACAGCCAACCCCCGATTTATCGGTATCGCAGCACGCCCCCTCTGCAGACTGCACGCTCTCGACAGAGCCCATTGCTTGGTGATCAGTGTGCTCGGCAATATCTTGTAAGTTCATGGATAGCCCGCTCGCTCTATAATCCATAGTACAAAAGTTGACCATAGCCGTGGCAGAGGCCTGCCACAACAGCGGTATTATTAGTAGAATTAAAAGAACTGTTCTCCGGTTCACCCAACCACACCTTTGTCTGTTCAGAATCGGCGACACTCCCTATAATCTATAGCGTCTCGTCTATATTGCCCGCACGATCTAAAGTTCCTGTGCGTCGGTCTAACCCTATCGTTCTATCGCGTCACCCCTGCTCAAAAAGGCGGTCGCCCAAGCGTAAGATCTTTCAGCTACCATGATAAGAAAAATAAAACAACAGAAAGATGACGTCAAGATTACAAATTTGTAATCTATTCGTCACGTCCTGGAAATGGGCTAACCTTCAGACTCTAGTTTTAAGTTGACCTGTGACCAGGACACAGGTCTACCATACCGATATTGATAGTTGAACCTATGTCTTTAACGCAGGACCTTGACGTGGATCAATATGAGAGCTAACACCCAAGGTTACCCTGTTTACATTGCTGACGAAAGGGATGTGACCCTATGCGTGTTAACCAACTGGCTAATGAGACTGGGGTAAGTGTAGATACTGTTCGCTACTACACCCGTATTGGATTTCTGAAACCAACGAAGAACCCGTCCAATGGCTACAAGGAGTACTGTGCCAAGGAAAAGCGTCGAATGAGGTTTATCCTCAGCGCCAGACAACTCGGCTTTTCGGTGAGCGATATCGCCGAAATCCTGGAAACCGCTGATCAAGGTGAATCCCCCTGTCCTCTCGCTAGGGGGCTTATACAGAAGCGTCTGGAGGAGAACGAGAAAGGCTTCCAAGATAGTCAGCGACTACGGCAACGTATGTACTCCGCAGTCAGGGATTGGGAAACAAAACCGGACCGGGCGCCAACAGGCAACATGATCTGTCATCTGATCGAGGAGTTCAGTGAGAGCGGGGAGGATAAACGTTCAGTGTGACACAATCATTGAATATCTAAAGCTTATTGACACAAACAGAGGCACAAGCGCATGCATGTAGGAACCTGGGGTCTGGCAATTATCGTCACGGTTGTTGTCTCATGGCTGATGTACCGATATCTAGCTCCGGCCAGCTGGAAAGAATGGACGCGCGCTGGCGTGCTGCAGGCCTTTATTATCGCCTTCTACGCTGAAATGTACGGGTTTCCTTTAACGATCTACTTTCTAACCCGATTCTTCGGCCTCGATCTGGCATGGAACGAAGGCGGCAACCTCTGGGCGCAATTGTTCGGCACTCCTACCGCGCACGTCATAGCCATGCTGCTCGGCTATAGCCTGGTATTCGTAGGAGCAACTCTGGTCGCGGAGGGCTGGCGCCGGATACATCAAGCACGGCGCCGTGAGACTCTAATGACCGATGGCATTTACGCGATTGTTCGCCACCCCCAATACACTGGCCTCTTTCTCATCGTGTTCGGTGAAGGGGTTGTGCACTGGCCGACGATTGTCTCACTGATCGCCTTCCCAGTAATTGTCCTAGCCTACACGCTACTGGCTCTGAAAGAAGAGCGGCAGATGCTGGAACAGTTTGGTGATGAATATCGGGCTTATCGACAGCACGTCCCGATGTTCATTCCCCGCCTCAATAAGTTGCAGCAGCAGGAGTTTTGAATGAGCTTAGAATTCACAACCATTATTAGTGGTATTGTTCTTCTGGCGGTTTTTGCGCTGGTGGGCTGGAACCTACGAAGAAAGCGTTCGCGATCTGAAAAAGCAGGGGAAAAGAATGAGCGTTGACTCACAACCTTCGAGCGCTGTGGCTAAGCTGACTGTGCCGGGCATGGGGTCGGACCACTGTGCGGGTATTGTAAAGACCTCGCTACAGCGTCTTGACAGCGTCGGCGACATTACAACCAATATCGCTAGCCACCGCGTAGAAGTCACCTACGACCCCTCGACGGTGGACCTGGACGATCTCCGCAAAGCTGTGGAAAACGCCGGCTACGACGTCGCCGCAGCCAACACTTCGGGGGCGGGAAAGAACGCCCAGCTTATCGTGCCGGGCATGGGCTCAGACCACTGTGCGGGCATTGTGCGTGAATCGCTCCAGCGGCTAGAGGGCATTGAGAGTATCAAAACCAATATCGCCAGCCACAAGGTTCACGTCGTAATGACCGACGCTGGACCCAGTGTTGAACAGCTTAAACAGGCGGTTGAAAAAGCCGGCTACGATGTCGCTCAAGCCTCCTCCGAAGCAGCGGAAGATGAAGCGGAAAAGGATGCCGATATCGAAGACGCCTACTTGAATCAGGCTTTGAAACGCCTTTGGATCGCCGGGATACCGACAACACTGATCATGGTGTTGATGATCCCGCACATGTTCTGGAAACCGATCCCCGGTTATCTTTTGATTGTGGCCCTGTTGGCGTTTCCGGTGGTTTTTCTATATGGCGGCGCAGCCACTCACAAGTCCACCTGGCGCTCGCTCACCAACCGCACCTTCAACATGGATGTACTGATTTCCATGGGCAGCGTTCCGCCCTACCTGATCGGCCTGGCAGGCTTTTTCGTCACCATGACGTCATTCATTGAAATGGCCGCCACCATCATGACCTTTCACCTATTGGGGCGCTATCTTGAGGCCAAAGCCAAGGGCCGTGCATCTCAGGCGATCCGAAAATTATTAACCTTGGGCGCCAAGACCGCACGGGTCGAACGCGATGGCCAGGAGCAGGAAGTTCCCGTCAAGGAACTGCAACCGGGCGACATCATGGTGATCCGCCCCGGTGACAAGGTGCCGACGGATGGCGAAGTGGTAGAAGGCGAGAGCCATCTGGATGAATCGATTGCCACCGGCGAGTCGGTTCCAGTGTATAAATCTCCGGGCGATACCGTCATTGGCGCGACCATCAATAAAGAGGGACGTTTACGGGTCAAGGCCACCAAGGTGGGCGGCGATACCTTTTTGTCCCAGGTGATCAAACTGGTAGAACAGGCCCAAGGCTCGCGAGTGCCCATTCAGGAATTCGCCGACCGCATGACGGGGCGTTTTGTGCCCATCGTCATTCTGATTGCCCTGGCAAGCTTTGCGGTGTGGTTTGTTGCCGCCGACAGCCTGCGCCCCATACTTGCATGGGGCGCGGATTTTCTGCCCTGGGTTGATCAAACGGCGACCACCCCAGTACTGGCTATTCTCGCCGCCATTGCGGTTCTGGTTATCGCCTGCCCCTGCGCTTTGGGCTTGGCAACGCCTACCGCGCTGATGGTGGGCTCGGGTATTGGGGCCGAGCGAGGCATTCTGATTCGCTCCGGCGAGGCTATTCAAACCTTCAAAGACGTCAAGGTGATGGTGCTTGATAAAACCGGCACTATCACACGGGGCGAGCCCAAACTGACTGAAGTGGTTACGGCCAACAATGTCACAGAACAACAACTGCTGCAGTGGGCCGCGACGGTGGAAAATGCCTCTGAGCACCCCATTGCCCGCGCCATTGTCGAAGGCGCCCGCGAGCGTCAGGTGAGCCCGGGGGAGGTCAAAGAATTTCGTTCCACTGGCGCGCGCGGCGTTTCCGGCAGAGTCGATGGTACGATGGTACTGATTGGCAACCGCAAACTGCTGAACGAAGAAGGAATAAGCGGTCTAGAGGCCTTGGACCAAGAATTGGACAATCTGGAGGGACGCGGGCGCACCGCCGTACTGGTCGCGGTTGATGGGCAAGCGTGTGGCATTGTCGCGGTGGCGGATACCATCAAGGGGGAGTCGGTAGCCGCGATTCGCGGCATGCATGACTTGGGCTTGCATGTGGTGATGATCACCGGCGACAACGAACGTGCGGCGCGCGCTGTTGCCGAGGAGGTGGGTATCGACGAAGTGCAGGCCGGGGTACTTCCGGAAGGCAAGGTGGATGCAATTCGTCAGCTGCAGAAAAAGCATGGCAATCATGTCGCCATGGTCGGCGATGGCATCAATGATGCGCCAGCGCTGAAACAGGCAAACGTGGGTATTGCCATAGGTGCCGGCGCTGATGTGGCCATTGAGGCGGCCGATGTGACTCTGGTTCGCGGTGAGCTGACCGGTGTAGTGGAAGCCATGCACCTCTCCCGAGCCACCTTTGGGAAAATTGTTCAGAACCTGATTTGGGCGAGTGCCTACAATGTGGCCGCCATACCCATCGCCGCCATCGGATTGCTACACCCCATGATCGGCGTGATCGCCATGACCGTGAGCTCGTTATCAGTCATCGGCAATTCAATTCTTCTTAAGCGTGTAAAGCTGAGTGTCGATAAATGATTCGATTTCACACCGATAGAGGCCGCTACCTCGGCACTGGAGAAACCTAATGGCTAACAAACCCGGTTACTGGAACAGTCTTCACGGATTTGCGACGATCTTGTTGGTTGGCGCAGCGCTTTACTTTCTATTTGTAGAGCACGGAGCGCACGTCTTTCCGTTTCTCCCCTACCTGATCATTCTCCTCTGTCCGTTAATGCACCTTTTTATGCATAAGGGGCACGGTCACGGAGAAAGCGGGCATGGCGAACACAACCACCAGGACACGGAGCAAGCTTACCGCCGCGGCCTGGAAGAAGGCCGAAAGGAGGCTGACAGAAAATGAAGCATAAAGAGCATCGCCTGGGAGTTTCGGAAGTTAACTTGGTGACCCGTCACCTCGGGCTTAAGCGACCCATCAATACCGAGAAACTGACCGAAGCCATTGCGGAAATCGATCAGCTCTATGGCTTGGATGATATCGCCTTTGTCGAGACATCCGACCGGCTCGATTTCTCCTATGACGCATCGCGGCTATGCCTCCAGTGTGTGGAGGACATCCTTATCAAGTTCGGTATTCCAATCAAGCAGGATTGGTGGACGCGCTTCAAAGAGGAGTATTACCTGTTCGTCGACCAAAACGTTAAAGACAACGCCCAACATGAACCCTGGAGTTGCCACCGAGTACCTCCGCACAATCGAAAATAGAGACGCCATTAAAAGGGCCCTTGATGACCGAAGAGCATTACCTACTGAAACCGCGCCGACTGGGTATCGATAGCCATCAAGAGCTGGTGGTCTATATGCGCAATGATTGCCACGTCTGCCACTCGGAAGGATTCAATGCTCAAAGCCGAGTACAAGTCAACATTGGCGAGCGAAGCGTTTTGGCTAGTCTCAACGTCATACATGGAGACTGGCTTGCACCGGATGAATTCGGGCTGTCGGAATCCGCTTGGCACACCCTTGCCCCCCAGCCTGGCGAACTCGCCGGTTTCGTTCACCCGCCCACGGTAGAATCCATGAGCTCGGTGCGTGCCAAGATCTATGGAAAGCCACTGGAGGACATACAGTTTGACGCCATCATCTCGGACATCTGCAAAGGGTTTTATACCGACGTGGAGCTGGCCACCTTCCTGACCGCGTGCGCCAGTCGTGGATTAAACCGAACCGAGACCGCCAGCTTAACTCGGGCCATGATAAACGCGGGGGAGCGCCTTGACTGGCATCGCGATGTGGTCGTAGACAAGCACTGCGTTGGTGGCCTGCCCGGCAACAGAACCACGCCTCTTGTGGTAGCTATGGTGGCTGCAGAGGGTTTGATCATGCCAAAGACCTCCTCGCGGGCGATCACCTCTCCGGCAGGCACCGCCGACACAATGGAAACCTTGGCGCCGGTCGCCCTTTCCATTGACGACATGCAGCGCGTCGTGGAGCAGGAAGGCGGCTGCATCGCCTGGGGCGGTGCAGTCTCCCTGAGCCCTGCCGATGACGTTCTGATTCGTATCGAACGGGCAATCGATCTCGACAGCGAGGGACAACTAGTGGCATCGGTGCTGTCTAAAAAAGCCGCCGCTGGTGCCACCCATGTCGTGCTCGACCTTCCGGTCGGTCCCACAGCCAAGGTTCGCAGTGAAGAGGACGCCCAGTGTTTAGCAAGGCTGCTGCGCGAGACCGCTGAAGTGATCGGGCTGACTGTTCGGACGGTCATCACCGACGGTCGGCAGCCAGTCGGACGAGGCATAGGTCCCACCCTGGAGGCCCGAGATGTTCTGGCTGTGCTCCAAAACAAGGAAGACGCATCTGCGGACCTCAGGGATCGGTCTATCCAACTGGCCGGTGCGATTTTCGAGCTTGCCGGGCTTGTCGAAAAAGGCAGCGGCGTCAATCTGGCCGCGCAATCCCTGACCAGTGGTCGGGCCTGGCAAAAATTTAGAGCTATTTGCGAAGCCCAGGGCGGCATGCGCGTACTGCCGGTGGCGGCTCAGACTCAGCCGGTGCCAGCAAGTCGTCATGGCTTCATTACCGCCATCGACAACCGTCTACTGGCACGCATAGCCAAGCTCGCCGGCGCGCCAGCCACCCCAGCTTCGGGACTCGACTTACATGTACGCCTCGGCGACTGGGTCGAGGCCGGCCAACCTCTGTTTACCTTGCATGCCGAGTCCGCAGGAGAGCTTGCCTACGCGCTGGAGTACTTACGCAGTCGTCCCGACGTTATTTCTATCTCTGAATATCCGTCATAAGGCCTTCTCAATTCGCGTCCAATACCGCTCATTGATTTTAAAAAAGGACCAGGCATGACAATCCGTTGGAATGTGCTATTCAACCTCCACAGTGACAAAGAACTTGCTCTAACCCTTTGCGGGTCGCTGGATCTTCGCGAGGGTCAGTTCGACATGCGCCACTTCCCCGATGGCGAAAGCTATGTGCGGGTGCTGGATGAGGTTAAAGACCTCAATGTGGTGGTGCTGGCGGACCTTTATCAACCTGATCACCGAACCCTGCCTTTACTCCTGCTGGCCGAAACACTCAGGGACCTCGGTGCCAAGGAGATTCTGCTGGTGGCGCCCTACCTTCCGTACATGCGCCAGGACAAGCGCTTTCACGGCGGGGAGGGTGTGACATCGCGTTACTTCGCGCAATTGTTGTCCCGCTACTTTTCAGCGCTGGTCACCGTTGATCCTCACCTGCACCGCTACCATAATTTGTCGGAAATCTACGGTATTCCCACCCAGGTCGCTCACGCAGCGCCAGTAATTGCGGAGTGGATCGCCACCATCGTCGACAATCCGGTGTTGATCGGCCCCGACAGCGAGAGCGAGCAATGGGTCACTGCGGTGGCAAAGCAGGCAGGTGTGCCCTTTACCGTATTGAGTAAAACCCGACGTGGCGACCGTGAGGTCGAGATCAGTGTGCCTCACCTTGAGCAATGGCTGAATCACACTCCGGTACTGGTCGATGACATTATCTCCAGCGGCCATACCATGCTGGAAACCATGGCTCACCTTAATCGCCTTGGGCTGCCGAAAGTGGTCTGCATCGGCGTTCACGGAATCTTTGCGGAAGGAGCCGATATGGAGCTAATTGAAAAATCAGCTCGACTGGTCAGTTGTAATACGATCTCACATCCCAGCAACGCCATCAATATCGGAGGCCTTCTGGCCACCAGTATCCGCGAGTTGGCTTGATTCGCTATGAAGACTCAATCAAAAGCCGCGAACGTTGCTTGGATGGTGGTAGTTGTACTGCTCTGGGCCATCTGTTTTCCTTTCATCGTGACGGGGCTGCCGGACGCTCCCCCCTTGCTGTTTGCTGCCTTGCGCGCTTTTCTTGCGGGAGGGCTGCTCTTCGCGGTTCACTTGGTTCAGCGGCGGCGCGAGCCTTACCCTTTTAGCCCCCGAGACCTGGGGCTGTTGAGCTTAATCGGATTGTCCTATACAGCGATGGGATTTGGCGGAATGTTTCTAGCAGCAGGACACCTATCACCGGGACTGGCAACTGTCCTGGCAAGTACTCAGCCCCTGATTGCCGCAGCGATCGCCGCCGCTTGGCTCGGAGAAACGTTGAAGACCAAGGGCATAGCCGGACTTGTCATAGGTTTTTTGGGCGTCACCTTGCTTTCTTGGTCCGGATTCGACAATAACAATGCCGGTTATCTATGGGGAATTACCTGGGTTCTTGTGGGCGCCATCGGAATAGCCATCGGCAACATTTTATTAAAGAAGCGTGCCGGGGGATCAGTTGCCGCACCCATGGCCGTTCAGTTATTAATAGGCGGCGGAATACTCTTGCTTGCATCCGCGGTGGGCGGCGAACAGTGGGAGATTCGGTGGACATTTCGGTTCACCGGTTCCCTGCTCATTCTATCCGCTCTGGCGACAGCCGCCATGATGTATTTATGGTTCGCCCTGCTGGCCCGCGCACCCTTAAACCGATTGAACGTCTTCAGCTTTCTAACCCCGGCACTTGGGTTGCTAATTGGATTTATATTCTTTGAAGAGCGACTCCAACCCGTCCAAATTCTTGGAATAATTGTTGTCATTGTCGGTATAGCCATGATGCAAGGGAGAGGTGCCGTGGCAGTGGCAGCCGCCGACGAGAGCGCAACACCGCCTTAGTCGCTAGAGTCCTGCCTCCTTACTATACAGATGGAGTGGAAAACCCCGTAACAGGAGTAAAATGTGATAGAACGAATGCGCCAAGAAGCACCCACCAGCCGATTATCCGTAGTCTTGCCGGAACTCCCCCTGGCGGGATTTGGTTTTTTGACAAACTTTTTATGGGAGATGCTTCAAGTACCCTGGTTCATGGGTATGGCGAATTCGTCTCACGGCTCAGTGGTTTGGCTGTGTATACAGGCTACCGGCGGCGATGTGCTGATTCTACTGGCCAGCTTCTGGTTTTCCTCAATAGTCTTTGGACACCGTCGATGGCTCCTCGAGGGAAAACGAAAGCCTGCTATCACCCTTCTGGTTGCGGCACTTCTCGTGACCATCGTCATGGAATGGCTGGCGACTGGCCCGCTAGAGCGGTGGACATACGCAGACTCAATGCCGGTCATACCGCTGTTAGGCGTGGGGCTAGCTCCACTTCTGCAGTGGATTATTCTCCCGCCACTGATAATGTGGCTGTCGCACAGACATATGCTTGGCTGCATGGCAATTCGATCCAGTCGTGCGGTTTAGCTGCATAAGAGCACTGGCTCTTTGCGCCGGCACAAGCGCTTACGCCGGTCAAAAACTGAGCAGACAAAATCGCCGACACAAGCTTGTTTAAGGCAAAGAATTCAGAATTTCTGTAACGAGAAGAGGAAATTAGCTATGAACGATTCTACTGTAGTGAATACCCGTTTACGTACCGTCCCGCTAGGCAACACCCTGTCAGTTCTGTTAGTAATCAGCTATCTGCTGTGCGTAGGCTTTGGCCTGCTCGCCCCGGCGCAGATGCGTATGTACGAAGCTTGGGCGCCTTTATTGCCCGGCTTCGAATGGCTTACGTGGTCGGGATTTTTAATTGGATTAGTTGAAGCCTATTTGTACGGTTGGTACATCGCGGCTCTGTTTGTGTCTTTGTATCGCTGGTTCTCAAAAGAGAGACAATGATTATTTTTAATGGATCCTACGTCGAAACGGGTAGAAACGTGAGAACTGTCTGGTGAGCTATTTATGAACCGATTAACAACTTTCCTGAAGAGACACCTCGGTGATGTCGGGGTGGTTTTCTACACCTCACTACTCATTATTACCGCCTTTGTCGTCACCTCTGCCCTTCAGCCGGAAACTGTTGAAGCAATCGCCCAGAAAGTCCTCGATGCAACCGCCAAAAATGTTGGTTGGATGTACTTGATGGCAACCACCGGCTTTGTACTATTTATCTTTTTCCTGGCGTTCTCCAGGTTCGGAAACCTCCGCCTGGGCCAGGAGAACGAGTTGCCGGAGTTCTCCTTCACCAGCTGGCTGGCCATGATTTTCTCGGGGGGCATGGGCGTTGGACTGGTGTTCTGGGGCGTGGCGGAACCCATCATGCACTTGAACGTTCCGCCCCTGGGCCTTGCCGAGCCGCGCAGCGTAGAGGCGGCGCAGCTGGGCATGCGTTACTCGTTCTTTCACTGGGGTTTTCACCAATGGGCCAACTTTACCCTTGTGGGTCTGGCTATCGCTTATGTCCGTTTTCGCCACAATAGCTATGGTTTGATCAGCGAAACATTCCGCCCCCTGTTGGGAGAGCGAGTAGACCGCGGTTGGGGAAAAGCCATCGATATTCTGGCGGTAGTATCCACCTTGTTCGGGGTTGCAACGACTCTGGGGCTTGGCGCGCTGCAGGTCAATAGCGGCCTCTCCCGGCTGGGTGTAATGGATTACTCGACCACATCGCAGTTTATGATCCTGGGAGGGCTTGCAACGCTTTTTACCATATCGGCCATGACGCCACTCGACAAGGGCATACGCCATCTCAGTAACGCCAACCTTGTAATCGCGAGCGGCCTCCTGCTCTTCGTCCTGGTCACGGGACCCACGGCCTTTATTTTTGGTGAGCTCACCCAAACGCTTGGCGAGTATCTCGGAAACCTCATCGAAATGAGCCTGGTAACCGCCCCCCACTCCGACGAAAAGTGGGTGGAGCAGTGGACCATGTTTTACTGGGCATGGGGGTTAAGCTGGGCGCCCTTCGTGGGGAGTTTTATCGCCCGAATATCAAGGGGAAGAACCATTCGGGAGTTCGTCATGGGGGTAATGGTCATTCCCGTCGCCTTGAGCATGCTGTGGTTCTCAACCTTTGGTGGTTCCGCCATCCATTTCGAACTGTTTGAAGGCGTCGGTATCGCCGATGCCGTGGCAGAAGAAGTTCCATCCGGTCTTTACGTACTTTTAGATCAACTGCCTTGGGGTGGGGTCGCCGCTGTTCTGGCGGTCATACTGGTCTCGATGTTTGTGGTCACCTCTGCGGACTCAGCCACCTTCGTACTGGGCATGTTCACCTCCAAGGGTGTACTAACGCCAACACGCTTTGTTCGAGTGCTCTGGGGCTGCTTGCAGCTGTTAATGGCCTCCGTGCTCTTGCTGAGCGGCGGGCTGAACGGGCTCCGCACTCTTTCCATTGTCGCCGCATTTCCTTTTATGTTGCTGATGGTCCTAATGGCTTTCTCTCTTCATAAAGACCTTGCGACAGACATTAGGCGCCGCGAAGAGAAAAACGCAATGATGCATGCCCGCATGGAGCAATGGCTGCTGAGAGAGTCTGAGCGGGAAGCGGAGCGTCAGGAAGAAGAGGAACTCCATCCAAGCGCCCCCGAGCAATGTCCGGGATTGAGCCGGACGGGACAATCGACCCCGATAGAAGAGACGTAGCTGGTGAACCAACAAGGGGCCAAGTTACCCTGGCCGACGCCCTTTCCTGGGCTTACGTGTAGTAGTTCAGACTTGATCT
>NZ_DGMV01000025.1:67943-75458 GCF_002388575.1 Marinimicrobium sp. UBA4509 | reverse complement strand
ATAAGGCCGGATCCCGCTCGGGCCCGGGCCGGCCCTCGCTGCACCGCAGCGGGAGCCGGCCCGGGTTCGGTGATTGTCATTTTTGTCGGAGAGCTTTCAAGGTGTCGCGCAAACGAGTCGTAGTTACCGGGCTGGGTATGGTCAGTCCATTGGGAAATACTGTTGCTGACAGCTGGCGAGGAATCGTCAATGGTGTCAGCGGGGCAGCCCCGATCAGCCATTTTGACCCCTCGGCTTTCACCACCCGCTTCAGCGCATCGGTGAAGGACTTTTCTGTCGATGGCTACTACCCGGTAAAAGACGCTCGTAAAATGGACGCGTTCATTCAGTACGGCATGGTCGCCGGTATCCAGGCGATGCGGGACTCCGGCCTCGAGGTGGATGAAGCGAACAGTCACCGGATGGGGGTTTCCATCGGTTCCGGCATCGGTGGGATCGGTTCCATCGAAGACGGTGCGCTGATGATCGAGCACAAGGGCCCGCGTCGTATTTCGCCGTTCTTTGTGCCCGGCGCCATCATCAATATGATCTCGGGCAACCTGTCGATCATGTACGGCCTGCGCGGCCCGAACATTGCCATCACCACCGCCTGCACCACCGGTACCCACAGTATCGGCTATGCGGCGCGCAGCATCATGTATGACGAGTGCGATGTGATGCTTGCCGGCGGTGCCGAAATGGCCACCACTCCTGTGGGCCTGGGCGGTTTCGCCGCGGCGCGCGCGCTGTCCACACGCAATGATGCCCCTGAAGCGGCCAGCCGCCCCTGGGACAAAGATCGAGATGGTTTTGTGCTGGGCGATGGTGCCGGGGTGATGGTGCTCGAAGAGTACGAACATGCCAAGGCGCGCGGCGCGAAAATTTATGCCGAGCTGGTGGGTTTTGGTATGAGCGGCGACGCTTACCATATGACCTCACCGCCCGCCGATGGCGCCGGTGCGGCGCTGTCGATGCGCAACGCCATCCGCGATGCCGGAATTCAGACTGAGGCGATCAACTACATCAACGCCCACGGCACCTCCACTCAGGCGGGCGACCGGGCGGAGTGTCAGGCCGTGAAGAGCGTCATGGGGTCTGCCGTGGACCAGGTGGCGGTAAGCTCTACCAAGTCCATGATCGGTCACCTCCTGGGTGCCGCCGGCGCGGTGGAAGCCATTTTCAGCGTTCTGGCCATTCGGGATCAGGTGGCGCCGCCGACCATCAACCTCGACAATCCGGATGAAGGTTGTGATGATATCAATCTGGTGCCGAATACCGCCCAGGAGCGCAAGATTGACGCGGTTCTGTCCAACTCCTTCGGTTTTGGTGGCACCAACGGTTCGTTGATCTTCCGCAACATTTAGCCGGCTGGTGGTCCTTAGGCTCGAACGCCGGAGTGTGCTGCACTCCGGCGTTTTTGTGTCCGCTTTTGGTAGACTCCCTGTATGACAGATTCAGAAGTGATCACACTGACCAACGGTGAATTTGGCGCGACGCTTTCTCCCCTGGATCGCGGCCTGGCCTATGGTGACGGTTTATTCGAAACCGCCAGGGTGCGCGGCGGCCGGGTACCACTCTGGTCGTTCCATCGGCAGAGGCTGATCGCCGGCGCCCGGAGGCTGGGTCTGGTTCTGGATACCGATCGCCTCGAACGGGAGCGGGAGCGTTTACTCGCCCGCCTGCCGGCTGTGGACGGTAGTCTCAAGTTGGTCGTTACCCGTGGCGTCGGTGGCAAGGCTTATCAGCCTCCGAAACACCCGCAGATCAGTTATTGCTGGCAATTGCGTCCCGGCGTCTCACCCGCCTGGCAGAAGGGTGGGGACGGTGTGGTGCTCCACGAGTGTCGTCACCGTCTGGGGGATAATCCGGTATTGGCCGGCATGAAGCACCTGAATCGCCTGGAGTATGTGCTGGCCCGAATGGAATGGGACGACGAATACCCTGAGGGGCTGCTGAGCGATGCGGCGGGGTATATCATCGAGGGCACCTTGAGTAACGTCTTCGTCCGCCTGGAAGATGGCTGGTGGACCCCGCGCCTGGACCGTAATGGTGTGGCCGGTGTCATGCGTCGCCTGATCATGGAGGTCCTGGGGCCACAGCTGGACCTGGTGGTTCAGGAGGGCCAGGTGACCCGTGAGGCTCTGATCGGGGCCCGGGAATGGTTTATCTGCAATAGCGTGTTTGGCATCTGGCCTGTGACCGGGTTGGCGCCCGGTGGCGAAACTTGGACGGTCGGCCCTCAGACCCGGCAATTACAGAGCTGCTTTGAGCATTGGCTGGCCGATAACAGAAATCTGAAGGAGGTGCCGTGAAGCGGCTGTTGGGGAAACTGATTATTTTGGGTGTGCTGCTCGCCGGCGGGCTTGCCGCTTACGGGTACCACTGGCTGAACAGCCCGCTGGCATTGCCGGAGAATGGCCTGCGCCAGGAGCTCACCCGGGGGGAGACGCTGAGCCATCTGACATCAGAGCTTGGCGCCCAGGGCATTCTGCGTCATCCCCGGGCGCTGCGATTGTATGCGCGACTGACTGAGCAGACCGGGGTTCATGCGGGCGAGTACCACCTTCGCCCCGGGTTGACCCCCCGCACGTTGCTGGAGCAACTCAATGCAGGTGAGGTTGTTCTTCATCAGGTGACCCTGATTGAGGGTTGGACCTTTGCTCAGGCCCTGGCCGCACTGCACAGCGAGGATACCATTGTCGCGGAGCTCAAGGGGCTGAGCCGCGAGCAGCAAATGGCACGCCTCGAGCTGGATGTGGCGCATCCTGAGGGCTGGTTTTTTCCGGACACCTACCGGTTTGCTCGGGGCACCAGCGACGTTGAGCTGTTGCGCAGAGCGCATCGGATCATGCGTGAGGAACTTGAGCGGGTGTGGTCGCAGCGGGCCGACGGCCTGCCCTATGAGACGCCCTATGAGGCATTGATCATGGCGTCACTCATCGAGCGGGAAACCGGGGCGCCCTGGGAGCGGGAAGAGATTGCCGGGGTGTTTGTACGCCGCCTGAACCGTGGGATGCGTCTGCAGACGGATCCCACCGTGATCTATGGTATGGGGGATCGGTACGAAGGGCGGCTGACCCGCCGGGATCTGAGAGCGCCGACGCCCTACAACACCTACACCAACTCCGGCCTTCCTCCCACCCCGATCGCGCTGCCCGGGCGCGAAGCCCTGGCGGCGGCGGTCAATCCGGCGCCTGGAACGGCACTCTATTTTGTGGCCAAGGGCGATGGTACCCATGTGTTTTCTGACACCCTGGAGGCTCACAACAAAGCGGTGCGCGAATATCAATTGCAGCGACGGGAAGATTACCGCTCCTCCTTGCAGGCCGCGCCCTGATCCTGACATTCCGGGAGCGGTGGGGCACCGGTTCGCTAGGAAAAACCGGGGGGAGTGTTTACAATAGGCCGCTTTTCAAACCAATCTGATAGCCCGTTTTACCGGGCTTTCGCAATCTTCGGGACACTCGAATTCAACCGAGACCAATGGGAACGCAAGTAGTATGAGCGATCATTCGCCCGCCACGGGCAAAGACACCAAAGACACTGCGGGTACTGCAGAAAACCGCGCACCGGAAAAGCCCCTGCATTTTATTCAGCAGATCATCCGCAAGGATATTGAATCGGGCCAGGTGCAACAGGTGGTGACCCGGTTCCCCCCGGAGCCCAACGGCTATCTTCACATCGGACATGCGAAATCCATCTGCCTGAACTTCGGTATGGCGGAGGAGTTTGGCGGTGTCTGTCATCTGCGTTTCGACGATACTAACCCGGAAAAAGAAAACGAAGAGTATGTCAACGCGATCAAGGCGGATGTCCAGTGGCTCGGTTTTGAATGGGGCGGCCCGGTTCGCTATACCTCCGACTATTTCCAGAATCTTTACGACTGGGCGCTGCACCTGATTCGTGAAGGCAAGGCCTATGTCTGTGACCTGAGTCCGGATCAGGCGCGCGAGTATCGCGGCACGCTCACCGAGCCCGGCCGCAACAGCCCCTATCGGGATCGCTCCGTAGAGGAGAACCTGGAGCGCTTTGAAAAAATGCGTCGCGGTGAATTCGCGGAAGGTGAGTGTGTACTGCGTGCCAGAATTGATATGGCGGCGCCAAACATGAATTTGCGCGATCCGATCATTTACCGCATTAAAAAGGCGCGCCATCACCACACCGGGGACACCTGGAGCATCTATCCGTCCTACGATTTCGCTCATGGGCAGAGTGACGCCCTGGAAGGGATTACCCATTCCATTTGCACCCTCGAATTCGAAGATCACCGGCCTTTGTATGACTGGTTTATCGAGAATCTCCCGGTGCCCGCCAGACCCCGACAGTACGAGTTCGCGCGCCTCAATGTGAATTACACCATCACCAGCAAGCGCAAACTGAAACAGCTGGTGGATGAAGGGCATGTTGATGGTTGGGACGACCCTCGCATGCCCACCATTTCCGGTATGCGTCGGCGCGGCTACCCGCCGGAAGCACTGCGTAATTTCTGCACCGCGATTGGCGTTACCCGGTCCGATAGTGTCGTGGATGTCGGCATGCTCGAGTATGCCGTGCGTGATCATCTGGACAAGAACGCGCCGCGCGCCATGTGTGTATTGCACCCGCTGAAGGTGACATTGACCAACTACCCGTCGGATCGCATCGAGGAAATGCGCGCGCCAGGGCATCCGAACCGGGATGACTTCAGTGAGCGTGTATTGCCGTTTACCCATACGCTATACATTGAACAGGATGACTTCCGCGAGGAAGCCAACAAGAAGTACAAGCGGTTGGTGCTGGGCAAGCGTGTGCGCTTGCGCAATGCGTATGTGATTGAGGCCGATGAAGCCATCAAGAACGATGAAGGCGAAGTGATCGAGGTTCGGGCGCGCATCATCGAGGATACACTGGGTAAAGACCCGCAGGACGGCGTCAAACCCAAAGGCGTAATCCACTGGGTGTCGGCCACCCATCACCTCAACTGCGAAGTCCGCCTGTACGACCGTCTGTTCAGCGACCCGTCACCGGATTCGGGCGGCAAAGACTTCCTGCAGGCGATCAACCCGGACAGTCTCAAAATTCTGGAAAACTGCAAGGCGGAGATCAGCCTGGCGGGAGCCAAAGTGGGTAACCATTTTCAGTTTGAGCGCTCCGGCTATTTCTGCCTGGACAGCAAGTATTCCACCATCGACAAGCCCGTGTTCAACCGCACCATCGAGTTGCGCGACACCTGGGCCAAAATGGATCAACAGTAATTCACTATGACTCTGCATCTGTACAACACGCTGACGCGACAGAAAGAAGCCTTTCAACCCATTCAGCCGGGCAAAATTTCCATGTATGTCTGTGGGGTGACGGTGTATGACTACTGCCACCTCGGGCACGCTCGTGTGCTGGTGGTGTTTGATGTGATTGCCCGCTTTCTGCGCAGTCAGGGTTGGGATCTGACCTACGTCCGCAATCTGACCGATATCGATGACAAGATATTGCGGCGGGCGGAGGAGAACGGTGAGCCCTATCAGAGTCTTACCTCCCGGTTCATCGATGCCGCTCACGAAGACGAGGCCAAGCTGGGTATTGTTCCTCCCGATGTCGAGCCACGGGCAACCGCTCATATCGACGATATTCTCGCCATGGTGCAGACCCTGATTGACAAGGATTTTGCTTACGCGGCGAGCAACGGTGATGTCTATTATCGGGTGAGCCGATTCAAGGACTACGGGCGGCTGAGCAACAAGAATCCCGACGAGCTGCTCGCCGGTGCCCGCATTGATGTGGATGAGGCCAAAGAAGACCCGCGTGATTTTGCTCTGTGGAAACACGCCGAGGCCGATGAGGCCGGATGGGATTCACCCTGGGGGCGAGGTCGTCCGGGCTGGCATATTGAGTGCTCAGCCATGAGTAAACACTGCCTGGGTGAGCATTTCGATATTCACGGCGGTGGCCCCGATCTGCCGTTTCCGCACCACGAAAATGAAATCGCCCAAAGCGAAGCCGCCAACGGTTGCCACTACGTGAATTACTGGATTCATGCCGGTGCCTTACGGGTGGACGGTGAAAAAATGTCCAAGTCCCTGGGCAACTTCTTTACCATCCGCGATGTGCTGGAGAAGTATCACCCGGAGGTGGTCCGCTATCTGTTGATTGGCAGTCACTACCGCAGTCCGATCAATTATTCCGAGGACAGTCTGGTCGAGGCGCGCACCGGGCTGGAGCGCTTCTATGGCGCACTGCGTGATTACGCGGAGGTTGAGCCCGCCTCGATGGAGGATCTGGAAGGCAGTGCTTATTATCGGGACTTCGTTTCGGCGATGAACGATGATTTCAACACCCGCCTGGCGTTAGCCGTCATGTACGATCTGGTTCGCGATCTGAACAGTGAGTCCGACTCCGACAAGGCGCGGGCCATGGCCGCCGAGCTGAAGGCGCTGGGCGCTGTGTTCGGACTGCTGCAGGATCAGCCGGATCGGTTTCTACAGGCCGGTGGTGCCGATGCGATCGGTGCCGAGCAGGTTGAAGCGCTGATTGCCGAGCGTGCTGATGCCAAGAAGGCGAAGAATTTTGCCCGGGCGGATGAAATCCGCGACCAGCTTCAGGCGCAGGGAGTGGTGCTTCTGGACTCACCCAGTGGAACCCAATGGCGCCGGGAATAAGTCCTGTCCCATCGTCCGGAACGAAGCGCCAGCAGAGGTAAACTATGAAGTCTTTTCGAGCCACCTACCGTCGGTACCGCACCCTGTGGGTCAGCCTTCTGGCCTGCGCCGCGTTTCTGGCGTTGGCGGTGTACGGATGGGGGGTGAGTCTGCAGGACCTGGCCAACACGCTGTGGGTGGCAGCGGTTCTACTGGCGGGGCTGATTATTGCCGCGGCCATCCTGGGCTTTGTGCTGTTCAGGGTGCGCCGCTGGCGGGAGCGCCGCCAGCGCTAGTGCGTGGTCAGTTGGTGGCGGGGACGCGCTTGACCCGAAGCCAGGAAATCATTTTGTCCGTCAGTTCCCGGGTCTCAAACTGGTAACCGTCAATCGCAAAGCCGATATGCGCGTCCGGAATACTTTCAAGGTATTCCATCGCCAGACCGTTCAGCGTCTTGGGTCCGTCCTGCGGTAAGTCCCAATCCAAAGCGCGATTGATGTCCCGAATGAAAGTGCCGCCGTCAATCAGGTAGGTGCCGTCATCCTGGGGCTGAATATCCTCATCGGATTCCTCGGCGGAATTGGTGGTGAAGTCGCCGACGATTTCCTCCAGAAGATCCTCCAGCGTCACCAGTCCCTGTACCTCGCCGTACTCGTCAACCACTAATGCCATGCGGCACTTCTGTTGCTGGAAGTTCAGCAGTTGGGTGTGCAACGGTGTTGCTTCCGGGACGAAATAGGGCTCGTTCGCAAACTGGCGAATATCATCGAGAGTGACACTGTCATCCGTACCGCGAATGAAGCGGGCCGCATTGCGCAGGTGCAGAATACCGACCACGTTATTGATGTCCCCTTCAAACAGGGGCAGGCGGGTGTACTCACTGGTGCGAATCTGTTCCAGCAGGTCGGCCACGGGTAGCGTCAGG
>NZ_DGMV01000025.1:58545-67814 GCF_002388575.1 Marinimicrobium sp. UBA4509 | reverse complement strand
GGTAGCGTCAGGTCCAGGCCTTCGACCTCGTTGCGGGGGATCATGATGTCTTCAACCGTGGACTTTTCCAGGTCGAGAATATTCAAGAGCATCCCCTGATGCTGATCGGGGATCAGGTCTCCGGCTTCATCGACCACGGTTCTCAACTCCTCGGGGTTGAGATGCTCCACGCCGCTGTGCGCTTTATGGATGCCGAATACCCGCGAAATGCTCTTGGAGATGCCGTTCACCAGATAGACGGCGGGCGCGAGCACCACAGACAGAGGCTTGAGGAACCAGCTGGAAAAAAAGGCGAAACGCTCGGGATACAGGGCGGCGAGGGTCTTGGGTGTGACTTCCGCAAACACCAGCATGACAAAGGTCAGGATCAGGCCCGCAGCGGCAATACCGGCATCGCCGTAGAGGCGAACACCGATGACGGTGGCGATGGAGGCGGCAAAAATATTGACCAGGTTGTTGCCGATCAGAATCAGGCCGATCAACTTGTCGGGAGTCTTCAGAAGGCCAGTCACGCGAATCGCCCGATGATCACCTTTTTTGGTCAGGTGCTTCAGGCGGTACCGGTTGATGGACATCATCCCGGTTTCCGAGCTGGAGAAGAACGCGGAGAGGACCAACAGTCCGATGAGCGCGGCAAACAGTATTTCTAGCGGTGCTTCGTTCAAGGCGACTTATGCCCATTCTGCTGCGAGGCCGGGTATCTTGAAGCAGAACTCCCCCCGAATCAATAGTCAGACGGCCCCGAGAATCAGCTCCAACACCAACTTGCTACCAAAATACGCCAGCATCAGCAGCAGAAAGCCGCCCAGCGTCCAGCGGATGGCGGTATAGCCCCGCCAGCCCAGGTAGTGACGGCCTCCAAGTAGCACGCTGTAGATGACCCAGGCGGCGAGTGAGAACACCGTCTTGTGGGCCAGGTGCTGGGCAAAGAGGTCGTCAAGAAACACAAAGCCGGAAATGATCGACAGGGTCAGCGCCAGGTGACCGGCCCAGAGCAACTCGAACAGCAGGGCCTCCATGGTCTGCAGCGGCGGGAGCAGGCGCACCCGGCCGGTGGGGTGGCGGTGCTTCAGTTGGTGATTCTGCCAGGCCAGAAGCAGCGCCTGCAGGGTGGCGATGGTCAGAAGGCTGTAGGCCAGAATCGACAGGAGCACATGACTGGCCAGGGTGTAATCGAGCACCAGTGGGTGCCCCGACGCATTGCGCCCCAGTAACGAGGCGATGATGCCCAGGGCGGACAGCGGCAATAGCAGAATGAACAGATTGTGCAGGGGTTTGCGCAGGCTGCTCAGCAGGACCACGGCGTTGATGACCCAGAACAGTAGCGAGGAGACCCGGAAAAAGCCCAGTTCGATAGCCCGTGGTAGCGCGACCAGTTGATAAACCCCGATGCCATGGACGACCAGTGCCACGGCGACCGCAATAAGCAGGTGGCGGCGGTGGGGCTCCCGGCCCTGAAGCAGGGTCCAGATCAGATAGGCTCCGGTGAGCAGGTACAGTGCCGCCGCCAGGCTGTTGAGGAGCAGGGTGGTCATAGTCAGGGGGCGTCCTCGTATGAGCGTTGATATCCAGTGGTTTCCGGTGGGTAGCAGTGTGTCACAAGGTGTCGTCAAAGAGAAGCGGAAGGCTTCTCATTCTCCCGTCAGCCGGGGGCTGGGCCTCGTCGGCCCCATCGGCTGGACCCGGGCCCCACCTTTGGGGGTATAATCGCGCCCATCATTGATCTGCTGTCGAGAGTAACCATGTTCAATACGCTGAGTGATCGCTTATCCGATAGTCTGCGCCGGGTGACCGGCAAGGCCCGGCTGACCGAAGATAATATCAAAGACACCCTGCGGGAGGTGCGCAAAGCGCTGTTGGAGGCGGATGTTGCGCTGCCGGTTGTGAAGACCTTCGTCGCCCAGGTCCGTAGCAAGGCGCTGGGACAGCAAATCAGCAAGGCGCTCAACCCGGGCGAGCAATTCCTGAAGATCGTCCAGGAAGAGCTGGTGTCCGTGATGGGGGCTGCCAACGAGACTCTCGATCTGGCGGTCAAGCCTCCGGCGGTGATCCTGATGGCGGGCCTTCAGGGGGCCGGTAAAACCACCTCTGTGGCCAAGCTGGCTCGCTACCTCAAAGAGCGGGAAAAGAAAAAGGTGCTGGTGGTCAGTGCCGACGTTTACCGTCCCGCGGCCATCAAGCAGTTGGAAACCCTGGCCGAAGAAGTGGGCGTGGACTTTTTCCCCTCCACCGCCGAACAGAAGCCGGTGGCGATTGCCGATGCCGCGATCGCACACGCGCGCAAGCAGTTCGCGGACGTGGTCATTGTTGACACCGCGGGCCGGTTGCATATTGACGATACCCTGATGGAAGAGATTCAGGCGTTGCACAAGGCCGTCAATCCGGCCGAGACCCTCTTTGTGATCGACGCCATGATCGGTCAGGATGCGGTCAACACGGCCAAGGCGTTCAATGAGGCGCTGCCATTGACGGGTGTGGTGCTGACCAAAGCCGACGGCGATGCGCGCGGCGGTGCAGCGCTCTCGGTCCGTCAGGTAACCGGCAAACCGATCAAGTTCCTCGGCACGGGTGAGAAAGTGGATGCGCTCGAGCCGTTCCACCCGGACCGTATTGCCTCGCGTATTCTCGGCATGGGCGACCTGATGTCGCTGATCGAACAGGCCGAGCAGAAAATTGATAAGGACAAGGCGGACAAGCTGGTCAAAAAGGTCAAAAAGGGTCAGCGTTTCGACCTGGAAGATTTGCGGGATCAGCTCCAGCAGATGCAGAGCATGGGTGGCCTGGGCTCCATGATGGAGAAGCTGCCCGGCATGGGCAATATGGCCCAGCTGGCGCAACAGAATAACCTGACCTCCCAGTTCAAAGTCATGGAAACCATCATCGATTCCATGACGCCCTTCGAGCGCCGCAATCCGGACCTGCTCAGCGGCTCTCGCAAGCGTCGGATCACCATGGGGTCGGGCACCCAGATTCAGGACCTCAACCGGTTGCTGAAGCAGTATAAGCAGATGTCCAAAATGATGAAAAAAATGAAAGGCGGCGGCATGAACAAGATGATGCGCGGCATGGGTGGCATGATGGGCGGTGGCGGCGGTATGCCCGGTGCCGGCGGCGGCCAGTTGCCCCCGGGGTTCCGTCGCTGATGCGCCGGACAATGCGCGCCTTCAAAACGCTGGCATTGATGGCGCTGGCGTTGTCATCCGTCACTGCCTGCCAGTCATTTCGCACGCCGGCTGAACAGCAGACGGGCCCAGCGCTGTCGGAGTTTCAGGGCAGCTGGCGGGTCGTGGCGCTGAGCGGTGATGATCTGGACTCCTCGAGTCATGCGTTTGTCGAGTTTTCTGAGCCGCCGCGGCTTACCGGAAACGGTGGCTGCAATCGCTTCTTTGGTGTCTATCAGTACGACGAATCCGGGCTGCGTATCGACTCGTCTCTGGGCAGCACCCGGATGGCTTGCGCTGCGCCGGTGATGGCACAGGAGGCGCGGATGTTTGAACTCTTGCCTCAGGCCATCGCCGTCCAGTTGACCGGGTCCGATGTGTTGGTTCTGAAAGATGCCGACGGTACCGAGTTGCTGCGCGCGACTCGACAGCCCTGAGGGCAGGGCGAGCGCAATGCTTTTTTTTGATACCGAGTATCTGATTCGGCGGCCACTGACCGACGTGTTTTCCTGTCTCAGCGACTTCCAACGCTATCTGATGCAGCTGCCCGAATTTTATGGTGCGCATCTTACAACCGACGACAGCTCCATCGCGCCGGGCAAGGTGTACTGGATCAGTGTGCCCGAGGCCGATTATGCATATCGTACCCGGTTGGAGCTGATCGAAGTGTGCTCGCCGGAGCGTCTGGTTTACGACTATCAGTACACCGCTCTTGAGAACGATACACCTCTTTCTGCCAAAGAAGGGCCAATGCCCTGGGATCGGGCCCGAGTCGCATTGACCTGCTCGGCCTGTGAAGAGGGCACTCGGGTCTCGGCCCAGATGTGGGTGTTTGGCGTGCAGGGGTTTTTGGCTCGCTGGAAAGTCAACGCACTCAAAACCACGAGCGCCCGCGCACAGAAAAGCGCCAATGACAATATGGTGCGGGTTATTGAAAACCTGCTCGACGATAGCGCCGCCGATCGCTGAGTCACTCAGACGACGGCGAGCGGCACTCTCCTTCTACGAAACCGATCACCCCGTCTTTCGCACACGCGCTACAGGCATTGCCGAACGTGCGTTTCTGACCGGCGCCCGCCGACGTTTCTGTCGCCCACTCTTTGCTTGATGTCACCCCGTCGTCTTTTGGAGCAAGCTGGAAATAGCCGCAAACCGGATCATACTGCTGGGTGCAGACGTCGGGTCGCTCTTGCGGGCACGTGGTCAGATCTTCCGGTAGTGCCGGGGCCGGCTGCTCGTTCGCGGACCCTCCCTGACAGGCGGTCAGAGTGACCACCAGGGATCCGGTCAAAAGTACCTTAAGGCCGAGACCCGTCCTGGTTGTGCAAGCGGTGGCCTGCTCCGTGTCCGGGTCTGTGTTAACATTTGTTTCTTTGATAATCGTTGCAGGTGTCATGGTGAAAAAACGCCCCATTTATCTTCCGTTCGCGGGTCCGGCTTTGTTGGAAGCCCCACTGTTAAACAAGGGTAGCGCCTTCAGCACCCAGGAACGTCAACACTTCAATCTGGAAGGTCTGCTGCCCTACAGTATTGAAACGATTGAAGAGCAAAAGGCGCGCGCCTACGAGCAATTGTGCTCGTTTCATAACGACATTGACAAGCACATTTACCTGCGCAATATTCAGGATACCAACGAGACATTGTATTTTCGGTTGGTCGTGGATCACCTGGAAGAGGTGATGCCGCTGATTTACACGCCGACGGTGGGCCAGGCCTGTCAGCAATTTTCCAAAATCTATCGCCGCAAGCGCGGCCTGTTCATCACTTATCCCGACCGGGAGCGCATGGATGACATGCTGCAAAATGCCACCAAGCAGAAGGTCAAAGTGATCGTGGTCACCGACGGTGAGCGTATCCTCGGCCTGGGCGATCAGGGTATTGGTGGAATGGGGATTCCGATCGGCAAGTTGGCACTTTATACCGCCTGCGGTGGTATCAGTCCGGCCTACACCTTGCCGGTTGTTCTGGATGTGGGCTGTAATAATCAGTCCCTGATCAACGACCCCATGTACATGGGATGGCGTCACGAGCGCATCACCGGCGATGAGTACTATGCGTTTGTGGATCAATTTATCGAAGCGGCGCGCGTGCGCTGGCCCGATGCCCTGATCCAGTTCGAGGATTTTGCCCAGGGCAACGCGACGCCGTTGCTCGAGCATTACAAGGACCGAATCTGCTGTTTCAACGATGATATCCAGGGCACCGCGTCGGTGACCGTGGGCACGCTACTGGCGGCCTGTAAGGCCAAGGGCGAGTCCCTTGCCAAGCAGACGTTTGTGTTTGCCGGTGCTGGCTCCGCCGGGTGCGGGATCGCGGAACAGATCATTGTCCTGATGATGCAGGAAGGTTTGAGCGAGGCGCAGGCCCGTGGTCGGATCTACATGCTGAACCGTTCCGGTCTGTTGCGCTCGGGGTCGGAGAATGTGCGCAGCTTCCAGAAGCCGCTGTGCGTTCCGGATGAGCAGGTCGCCGATTGGGATCTGTCCAATAGCAAAAATCCCGACCAGATCAGTCTGTTGGATGTGGTACGCAACGCCAACCCGACGGTGCTGGTCGGTGTGTCCGGTCAGCCGGGGCTGTTTACCAAGGCGGTTATTGAAGCCATGCAGGCTCATTGTGAGCGGCCGGTGGTGCTACCGCTGTCGAACCCGACCTCCCAGGTGGAAGCCCAGCCGGTAGATATTCTCCGCTGGACCAGCGGCAAGGCTATCGTTGCGACTGGCAGTCCCTTCAAGCCGGTGGATATGGCGGGGCAGCGTCACGAGATTGCCCAGTGCAATAACAGCTACATCTTTCCCGGGGTCGGGCTGGGGGTTGTGGCCGCAAAAGCGTCACGGATTACCGACAATATGATGGTCGCGGCCAGTCGGGCATTGGCCGAGAGTTCTCCGATGGTAAAAACCGGCCAGGGAGCACTGCTGCCTCCGCTGGGTGAGATCCGCTCGGTGAGCCAGGTGATTGCCCGGGCGGTCTTCCGGCAGGCGGTTGAAGACGGTGTTGCCATGCCGGTACCGGAGGAGGTAATGGATCAGAAAATTGCGAGCAACTTCTGGGAACCGGAGTATCGTGATTATCGCCGAACCTCCTTTTAAGCTGTTAGACTATGGTTTTGTAAAATTAACCGACTACCTTGTGTGAGGCAAAATCAATGGATTACGAAAGTGCTAAGGCCAGCATATTGGCGAAACCTGAAGCGGTAGAACTGCAACCGGCAGGACCGGGCGTGGCGTCTTTCAAAGTGTGCCATAAACTGTTTGCGACCCTCGCCGAGGGAGAAGATGGCGTGCCTTACATCAACCTGAAGTGTGAGCCGAATCGGGCCCAGGAACTTCGGGATACCTATCCGGCCATTCAGCCGGGTCATCGTATGAATAAAGTCCACTGGAATAGTGTGATTCTGGATGGCAGTGTGCCCGAGGATCTGATCCTGGAACTGATCGATCACTCCTACGAACGAGTCGTCGAAAACCTCCCTCCGGCCGACCAGCAACGGCTCCTCGGTCGCTGACCGTCACATTCCGGGCAGGGTGGTAGAGTGAGTCAGACGGATCGTGACCCCGAAGCTATCGCGCTGGGAGAAAGGCTTCGCCTGGTGCGGGAGCTGAACGGGCTGTCCCAGCGCGAATTGGCCCGTCGCGCCGGTGTGACCAACAGCAATATTTCCCTGATCGAACAGGGCCAGATCAGCCCTTCGGTGGGGTCTCTGGCAAAGCTGCTCGACGCCATCCCCCTCTCTCTGGCGCAATTTTTCGCATTGGACACCCGAGCCCCCTTGGGCATCGTCCTGACCCGCGATCAGGTGATTCGCTCAGAACACCCCGAGTTGGGGTTGGTGATAGAGCGCTTCCCCCGATCTGACTGTCACTCCCTGTCACTTGAACGCCTGCAGTTTGCTCCCGGCGCAGACACGGGGGCCGAGCCCTGGCAACTGTCCTCAGCGCGATCCGGTTGGTTGCTGTCGGGCCGTCTAGAGTTGACTCTGGGGGTTCGCTGCTACACTTTGAACGAGGGCGATGGCTGCCAACTGCCCCAGGGGCAGTGGTTCCGTGTGCGCAATACCGGCTCGGTGCCGGCCATCGCGGTAGTGGCCCGCGGGGCGGATTGTCCAGTGCCGTTGACTCCGACCACACCTTTCGACCACGACCAATAGAGACTGTAGGTATGTATCAGGGACACACATTGAAGCTTGTCATGCTCGATGACGGTATCGCCGAGCTGGTGTTCGATCTGCAAGGTGAGTCGGTCAACAAATTCGGCCGGCAGACCGTTGTTGAATTAAGCGAAGCGCTTGATGCGCTTGCCGCGGCGACGCCCTCGGAGTTGAAAGGGCTGTTGATCAGCAGCGCCAAGCCGGCACTGATGGTCGGTGCGGATATCGGCGAGTTCCAGGGATTTTTTGCCTCCGGCGAGCAGGCCGTGAAGGATTATCTGGCGAGCAACAACCGCAACTTCAATCGCCTCGAAGATCTCCCGGTTCCCGTGGCCATAACGATTGACGGCTATGCGCTGGGCGGTGGCCTGGAGCTGTGTCTGGCCTGCGATTATCGGGTAATGACGCCCTCGGCCCGGATCGGACTTCCCGAAACCCAGTTGGGCATTATCCCGGGGTGGGGTGGCACGGTCCGGTTGCCCCGGCTGGTGGGCGTGGATACCGCTGCGGAGTGGATTGCCAGTGGCCGACAGTGGGATGGCAAAGCCGCGCTGAAAGCCGGTGTGGTGGACGCCGTTGTGGAGAGCGGCAAACTGCGGGAGGCGGGTTTGCATGTCCTGAAAGAATGTCATGAGGGTCGGTTTGACTATGCCGCCCGTCGAGCCGCCAAAACCGCGCCTCTCAAGCACAATCGGATTGAAGCCGCCATGGCGTTTGAAACGGCAAAGGCCGTGGTGGCCGCCCAGGCGGGGCGCCACTACCCAGCGCCAGTGGCGGCCATCGAGGTTATGGAAAAAGCGGCGGGCGAGGGCCGTGAGGCGGCACTGGCAATCGAGGCCGACACCTTTGCCCGCCTGGCGACCACAACCGTGGCCCAGGCTCTGGTGGGTATCTTTATCAATGATCAGTTGTTGGCTCGAAACGCCAAGCGCTGGCAGGCCGAGGACAAACAGGGTGTCTCGCGCGCGGCGGTCCTGGGCGCCGGGATCATGGGCGGCGGCATTGCCTACCAGTCGGCACTCAAGGGGGTGCCGATCAAAATGAAAGACATCGCCCGCAAAGGCTTGGAGCAGGGGCTGGAAGAAGCCAACCGGCTGTTGGTCAAGCGTGTCGAGAAAGGTCGCATGACCGCCAGTGCCATGGGCGAGGCGCTGAACCGGATTGAGCCGACCCTGGGGTACGACGGATTCGACGATGTGGATATGGTGGTCGAAGCGGTCGTGGAAAATACCAAAGTCAAACAGTCGGTGCTCGCCGAAACGGAGCGGGCGGTGGCCGAGTCCACCATCCTGGCCTCGAATACATCGACCATTTCCATCACCACGCTGGCCGAAGCGCTGAGCCGGCCAGAGAATTTCTGTGGGATGCACTTTTTCAATCCCGTGCATGCCATGCCGTTAGTGGAGATCATCCGGGGTGAGAAAACCTCCGATCGGGCCATTGCCCGAACGGTCGCCTATGCCAATCAGTTGGGCAAAAAACCCGTTGTGGTCAATGATTGTCCGGGTTTTCTGGTCAATCGCGTGCTGTTCCCCTATTTCGCGGGTTTCGCGCTACTGGTGCGCGACGGCGTCGATTACGAGCGGATTGATCGGGTCATGGAGCGCTGGGGTTGGCCGATGGGGCCCGCCTATCTGCTGGATGTGGTGGGACTGGATACGGCCATTCACGCCGAGCAGGTGATGGCCGACGCCTATCCGGATCGACTTCAGCGCGATTTCACCTCCTGTACCGAAGTGCTGTTTGACAGCGGGCGGTTGGGGCAGAAGAGCGCGGGCGGTTTTTACGATTACAGTGACGATCGCAAAGGGCGGCCGCAAAAACAGTCGAGCCCCCAGGCCCGGGAGTCTCTGGAGCCGATGGACAATACCGACCTGTCGGATGAAGCCATTGTGGCCCGAATGATGGTGCCGATGGTCACCGAGCTGGTTCGTTGCCTCGATGAGGGGATTGTCGCC
>NZ_DGMV01000025.1:56305-58434 GCF_002388575.1 Marinimicrobium sp. UBA4509 | reverse complement strand
GATGAGGGGATTGTCGCCTCGCCCGCCGAAGCCGATATGGCCATGGTGTACGGAACCGGCTTCCCTCCCTTTCGTGGCGGAGCGCTGCGCTGGGTCGATGCCGTTGGCCTCGACGCTTTCCGCGCCATGGCGGAACCCTGGGCTGACCTGACCCCGCTGTACCATCTACCCGATGGGCTTTTGCGCCGAATCGAGAGCGGCGAGCCTTTCTATCCTGTTGTTCCCTCTCAGGGAGGTGCCCAATGACCTTGCATCACCGAGACGCGGTTATTGTCGATTACGCCCGCAGCGCCATGGGGCGGTCCAAAAACGGCTGTTTCCGTTTCAGTCGGGCGGATGATATATCCGCCAGTCTGATCCAGGCGCTCTTGTCCCGCAACCCGGCCCTGGAGCCGGCGTCGGTCGATGACTTCATCTGGGGCTGTGTGCTGCAGCGCGAAGAGCAGGCCTTCAATATTGCCCGGAATATCTGGCTGCGGGCCGGTTTGCCTCACTCGGTACCGGCGCAAACCGTCAATCGTCTGTGTGGTTCTTCCATGGCGGCACTGCATACCGCGACCGCCAATATACGCGCCGGCCTGGGGGATGTTTACCTGATTGGTGGGGTAGAGCACTTGGGGCACCTGCCGATGTACGAGGCCATTGATCCGAACCCTCTGTTAGGGCTTTCGGTGGCCAAGGCGGCGGGAAATATGGGCGTTACCGCCGAATACCTGGCGCGCCTTCACGGCATCACCCGCTCGCAGATGGATGAGTTTGGCGCCCGCTCGCATCAGCGGGCGGCGGCCGCCCGGGCGCGTGGAAGCTTTACCCGGGAAATTGTCCCCGTGGCGGGGCACACTGAAGAGGGCTTTCCGATCATGGTGGCGGAAGACGAGACGATTCGTCCGGACACCACCGTAGAGGGGCTGGCGCAGTTGCGCCCGGTGTTCGATCCCAAGAATGGTCAGGTCACGGCTGGCACTTCGTCGCAACTGTCCGACGGCGCCTCGGCCATGGTGGTCATGTCCGCGGAGCGGGCCCAGGCTCTGGGGCTCAAGCCGCTGGCCCGGGTGGTGTCTATGGGGCTGGCGGGCGTGGACCCTTCCATCATGGGGTACGGGCCGGTTCCGGCCACCCAAAAGGCGCTGGACAGCGCCAATCTGACCATGGAAGACGTGGAGTGCGTGGAGCTCAATGAAGCGTTCGCCGCTCAGGCGCTGCCCGTGCTCAAGGATCTTCAACTGCTGGACGATATGGATCAGCGGGTGAACCTCAATGGTGGTGCCATCGCCCTGGGGCACCCCTTTGGTTGCTCCGGCACCCGCATCACCGGCTCTCTGCTCACCGCCATGACGGAGCAGGATATGACCTTGGGCGTGGCCACCATGTGCATCGGTCTGGGGCAGGGGATTAGCACCGTAATTGAGCGAATCAATTGAGCGCCCTCTAAAGGGGTCGATTTTCGTGCAGGTTCTGCTAGACTCCGTCGTCATTGTGACTCTCTGATGACGGCGGAGTGCGTTTGGTGGTCAATAGATTCGGTGCTCTGGCACCCGCGAACAGGCTGAGCGGCGCCCGTCCCTTCTTCGAAGGGCTGCGGAGTGCGTTGGCGTCGCTAATGCTCCTGTTCGTCGCGACGCTCTGGTCGGGAGCGCTGCAGGCCGAGAGGGCCCGCATTCACGACGCGCTTACCGAAGCGAGCCCAATGGCCATGGTTGAGGCTCCTTCACGCCCTCTCCTGTGGCGGGTTCAGCACCCGGATCAGCCGGAGCCCGTGTACCTCTTCGGAGCGCTGCACTTCGGCGATGACAGCTTTTTTCCTCTCCCCGATAAAGTGCTCGATGCCTACCGCGACTCGGATCTGCTCGCGGTCGAACTCGATGTCTCCCAGGTCGGCCCCGACCGTATGCACGCCACTCTGGCGCGAATGGGGCGCTATCCCTCTGGCGTTCAACTGTCCGAGCGCATCGCGCCGGCACTGTGGGAGCAGTTGAGTCAGGCCAGTCAGCGGTTGGGCCTGCAGACCGAGTCCATTGTGCATCTGCGGCCCTGGTTGGCGGCGCTGCAACTGGTCAATCTTCAGGTGGCCCGCAGCGATTACCGAGCCGGGCAGGGCGTCGACCGCTACTTTCTCGATCTGGCCCGGC
>NZ_DGMV01000025.1:55602-56189 GCF_002388575.1 Marinimicrobium sp. UBA4509 | reverse complement strand
TGGGGGGACAAGCCGGTAGAGCCTCTTGAAACCCTGGAGCAGCAATTGTCCCTGTTTGCCGGTATGACGGAAGTGGAGCAGAGCGCTTTTCTGGAGCATACTCTGGAGGACCTCGAGGCCACCGGGCCGCAGTTGCGGAGAATGGCGCGGGCCTGGCGGGAAGGGGATCGCTCGGACCTGGAGTCGGTCATCCTCGGGGCGTTTGATCGCGAGGATCATTTCAGTCGCACCCTCTATCAGCGAGTGTTCAAAACCCGCAATGAAGCCATGGCCAGTGCCGTGGAATCCTACCTCTCCGCCCAGCAACGGGTATTTCTGGTGGTCGGTATTGGTCACCTGATTGGTCCCGATGGTCTGGTCGATAACCTCCGCCAGGCGGGTTACCGCATCGAGCAGCTCTGAGCGCGCTTATTGAACCCTTCCGGGGCTTGTGGCACAATCTCCTGCCTTCACGCCGGCCGAAGGGCTGATTTTTGTTAAAAATTCATAAAAATCAGTGGCTTGGCGGTTCTGTGAAGTTTGCCTGTCGCGCCGCAAGCCAGGTGCGTCGGCAGTGAAAGCGGTCGTGGTGGAATTGGTAGACACGC
>NZ_DGMV01000025.1:51425-55513 GCF_002388575.1 Marinimicrobium sp. UBA4509 | reverse complement strand
AATTGGTAGACACGCCAGATTTAGGTTCTGGTGCCGAGAGGTGTGAGAGTTCGAGTCTCTCCGACCGCACCAATTTAAGATCATTCATGAGTCACCCTTAACGGCATTGGCCCCCCGATGCGAATAGCGTATAGAGGAAGAGAATGCAGGTTTCCATAGAGACAACGTCCGGTCTGGAGCGTCGCCTGACGGTGGGAGTCCCCGCCGCAGAAGTCGATAGCGAAGTGCAGAAGCGCTTGCAGCAGGCTGCCAAGAACATTCGTATCAACGGCTTCCGCAAGGGCAAAGTACCCATGAAAGTGGTCAAGCAGCGCTATGGCGACGGTGTTCGTCAGGAAGTGCTGGGTGATGTCATCAACCGCAGCTTCTATGAAGCCGTGCGTAAAGAAGACGTCAAGCCGGCGGGTCAGCCGTCCATCGAGCCCAAGCAGTTCGAAGAGGGCAAGGACCTGGAGTATGTGGCCACCTTTGAGGTGTACCCCTCCGTTGAGCTGGGCGACTTCTCCAAAATTGAAGTGACTCGCTACAAGGCAGATGTGACGGCAGAAGACGTCGACAATATGATCGATGTGCTGCGTGAGCACCAGGCCAGCTGGAAAGAAGTGGATCGGGCCGCCCAAGACGGCGACCAGGTCAATATCGATTTCGTCGGCACCCGCGATGGTGAAGCCTTCGAGGGTGGCAGTGCGGAAGGACAGAATCTGGTGCTGGGTTCCGGCTCCATGATTCCCGGCTTTGAAGACGGCCTGGTTGGTCTGAAGGCCGGTGACGAGAAAACCCTCGAGCTGACCTTTCCGGAAGACTATCAGGCGGAAGAGCTCCGCGGCGCCGCGGTTGAGTTCAAGGTGACCGTCAACAGCGTTTCCGAGAAAGAGCTGCCCGAGCTGGATAAAGATTTCTACGCCAAGTTCGGCGTCGAGAAGGGCGGTAAGCCTCAGTTCCGCAAGGAAGTGAAGGCCAATATGGCCCGCGAGCTCAAGAACGCCATCAAGGCCAAGACCAAGAACCAGGTCATGGACGCGCTGCTGGAAACCCATAAGCCCGACCTGCCCAAGGCTCTGGTCAGCAGTGAAATCGAAACCCTGCGTCAGCAGATGATGCAGCGCTTCGGTGGTCAGCAGCAGAACTTTGACGTCAAATCTTTGCTCCCGGACACCATGTTCCAGGAAGATGCGGAGCGCCGCGTCGCCCTGGGCTTGGTCGTGGGTGAAATCGTCAAGGAAAACCAGATCAAAGTGGATGCCGATCGCGTCCGTGAAATGGTGGAAGAGCTGGCCTCTACGTACGAGGAGCCCGAGGCGGTCGTCAATTACTACTACGAGAACCGTCAGTTGCTGTCCAGTGTTGAGTCGGCGGCCCTGGAAGACCAGGTGGTGGACTTTATCCTGGATAAAGCCAAAGTGACCGATGAGTCCAGCAGTTACGACGACATCGTTACCCGTCAAAAGCAGCAATAATTGTACAAAATGGCCACAAACTGGACAGTTTGTGGCCATTCTCCCCGCCGAAGTCTCCTTATGCTGGCATATCAGCGTTTCTCAGGTTAAGCTTTCCCTACCATTTTCAGCGGTTCCGTCCAGTCGAGCCGCGGTAGTCAATAGAAGGACATACGGTTTTTATGTCGAACGAATTCTCCAAACAGGTACCTGACGTTATGGCATCCGGCTTGATTCCCATGGTGGTGGAGCAGACCGCCCGTGGAGAGCGCTCCTACGATATCTATTCCCGCCTGCTCAAAGAGCGGGTGATCTTTCTGGTGGGACAGGTCGAAGACTATATGGCGAACCTGGTGGTGGCTCAGCTCCTGTTCCTGGAAGCCGAGAACCCCGACAAGGATATTCACCTCTACATTAACTCTCCCGGTGGCTCGGTGACCGCTGGTATGGCCATTTATGACACCATGCAGTTCATCAAGCCCGATGTCAGCACCATGTGCATCGGCCAGGCGTGCAGCATGGGCGCATTCCTGCTGACCGCCGGCGCGAAGGGCAAGCGGTTCTGTCTGCCCAACTCCCGGGTCATGATCCACCAGCCCAGTGGTGGAGCCCAGGGTCAGGCGTCGGACATCCACATTCAGGCTCGGGAGATTCTGAGTATCCGCGAGCGTCTGAATGAGCTGATGGCCCATCACACCGGTCAGTCGGTGGAGAAGATTGCGCTGGATACCGAGCGGGACAACTTCATGAGTGCCCAGAAGTCGGTCGAATACGGTCTGGTGGACAGCGTGGTCAGCCGCCGCGGAGGCGCTGAATAAGCTGACGCCAGCACGCCCGGGCATCCAAACGGTGCCCGGCGCGTATACTTCATTGAGTCTGGAGGCCGAACAGGCGAATCCAGCTTGAAATTCCGGGTAAAAGGTTGCATCTTTACCCCTATAAGCGTTTAAGACGGAGTGGTTTAATGACCGATCACACCAAAGACAGTGGCGACAAGAACGGCAAACTGCTGTATTGCTCGTTCTGCGGTAAGAGCCAGCACGAAGTGCGCAAGCTGATCGCCGGTCCCTCGGTGTTCATCTGCGACGAGTGTGTCGATCTGTGTAATGACATCATCCGCGAGGAGATTCAGGAAGCGGCGGCCGAAGGCCCCTCTGAACACCTGCCCACGCCGAGTGAAATCTCGTCGATTCTGGATGAGTACGTCATTGGCCAGAAGCGTGCCAAGAAAGTGTTGGCTGTGGCGGTGTACAACCACTACAAGCGTCTGCGGGTTGGCGACAAGGGCAAGGACCCGATCGAGCTCGGCAAGAGTAATATTCTGCTGGTGGGGCCGACCGGTAGTGGTAAAACGCTGCTGGCAGAAACGCTGGCACGCCTTCTCGATGTTCCCTTTACCATTGCGGATGCGACCACGTTGACCGAGGCTGGTTACGTGGGCGAAGACGTCGAAAACATCATCCAGAAGCTGTTGCAGAAATGTGATTACGACGTCGACAAGGCCCAGCAGGGTATTGTCTACATCGATGAAATCGACAAGATTTCCCGCAAGTCAGATAACCCCTCGATCACCCGTGATGTGTCAGGGGAGGGCGTTCAACAGGCGCTGCTCAAATTGATTGAAGGTACGGTGGCTTCCGTACCGCCGCAGGGTGGGCGTAAGCACCCACAGCAGGAGTTCCTGCAGGTTGACACCAAAAATATCCTGTTCATCTGTGGTGGTGCCTTTGCCGGGTTGGACAAGGTGATTCGCGACCGCTCTGAGAAAGGTGGAATCGGTTTTGGAGCGGAAGTCAAAAGCAAGGACGACAAGCGCAAGTTTGGCGAAATCCTGCATCAACTCGAGCCTGAGGATCTGGTTCAGTACGGTCTGATTCCCGAGTTCGTCGGTCGTCTGCCGGTCATTGCCACCCTCGATGAGCTCGACAAAGAGGCGTTGGTTCAGATTCTGACCGAACCCAAGAACTCCCTGACCAAGCAGTACCAGCGACTGTTTGAAATGGAAGGGGTTGACATTGATTTCCGCCGTGACGCGCTTGAGGCGGTGGCCCAGAAAGCCATGGACCGCAAGACCGGTGCTCGAGGGCTGCGCTCCATCATGGAGGCGGTACTGCTGGACACCATGTACAAGATTCCCTCCGAAGAAGGTGTCGTGAAAGTCATTGTCGATGACTCTGTTATTAAAGGCGAGTCGGAACCCCTGCTGGTCTATGAGCAGAGCGAGGCGCCAGCGAAGGTAGCCAAGGGCGACTGAACGCGGTTGCAGTATCGTGGTTAAACCGCAAAGAGCGCCTTATGGGCGCTCTTTGCGGTTTTTTACCGTCAAAAACTTGTAATCCGGCGGGGTAGCCCCCAATCTTTTAGTGTGTCGCTCTTTCGCGACAAGCAGTTTCTGGCCTTCCACTATGAGGACCGACCCAGATGGATCAACAAGACAAGCCCATTCCCACCCAAGTCAGTGATATTCCGCTGTTGCCGCTGCGTGACGTCGTGGTGTATCCCCACATGGTGATTCCCCTGTTCGTGGGCCGTGACAAGTCCATCGAGGCGCTTGAAAGCGCCATGTCCAGCGACAAACAAGTATTACTGGTAGCCCAGAAAAACCCCGGTGACGATGACCCCAAAGCAGAGGACCTGTACGGCGTCGGTACC
>NZ_DGMV01000025.1:40737-51320 GCF_002388575.1 Marinimicrobium sp. UBA4509 | reverse complement strand
GGACCTGTACGGCGTCGGTACCGTTGCCACAATTCTCCAGCTTTTGAAATTGCCTGACGGCACGGTGAAAGTGCTGGTGGAAGGCGGCGAGCGTGCCGCGATCGAAAATGTCGAAGTCATTGATAAACATTTTCGCGCCAGAGTGAATTTGCTGGAAGAGGAAACCCTGACGGGGCACCAAGCGGATGCCCTGATCAATTCAACCATCAACCAGTTTGAGCAATACGTCACCCTGAGCAAAAAAGTACCCTCGGAAGTGATGACCTCGCTCAGCGGGATTGACGAGCCCGGCCGCCTGGCCGATACCGTGGCGGCGCACATGACCCTCGAGCTGGGGCAGAAGCAGGCCATTCTGGAAATGGTCTCGGTGCGCGAGCGCATCGAACATCTACTGGGGTTGATGGAGGCGGAAATTGATCTGTTTCAGGTCGAGAAAAAAATCCGCGGGCGCGTCAAGCAGCAGATGGAAAAGAGCCAGCGCGAGTATTACCTGAATGAGCAGATGAAAGCCATTCAGAAAGAGCTTGGTGACATGGGAGATGAGGGCAATGAAATCGACGAGCTCGAGAAGAAAATCGAGCAAGTGGGTATGCCCAAGGAGGCTGAGGAAAAAACCCGTGCCGAGCTGAACAAGTTGCGCATGATGTCCCCGATGTCGGCGGAAGCTTCGGTGTTGCGAGCCTATATCGACTGGATGCTGAAGGTACCCTGGAAAAAACGCAGTAAAGTCCGTCACGACTTGCAGCGGGCTGAAGATGTGCTGGAGAAAGACCACTTTGGCCTGGAAGAGGTCAAGGAGCGCATTCTTGAATATCTGGCGGTTCAGAAGCGGGTAAACAAAATCAAAGGCCCGATTCTGTGTCTGGTTGGTCCGCCCGGTGTGGGTAAAACCTCCCTGGGAGAATCCATTGCCCGGGCCACCAATCGCAAATTCATCCGGATGGCGCTAGGTGGGGTGAGAGACGAGGCGGAAATTCGCGGTCACCGCCGCACCTACATCGGCTCTCTGCCCGGCAAGCTGGTACAGAAAATGGCGAAGGTCGGGGTAAAAAATCCGCTCTTCCTGTTGGACGAAGTCGACAAGATGGGGATGGATAACCGGGGTGATCCGGCGTCGGCGCTGTTAGAGGTGTTGGACCCGGAGCAGAACAATCACTTCAACGATCATTACCTGGAAGTGGATTACGATCTGTCGGATGTCATGTTCGTCTGCACCTCCAACTCGATGAACATTCCCGGTCCGCTCCTGGATCGCATGGAGGTTATCCGGATTCCGGGGTACACCGAGGATGAAAAGCTCAACATTGCGCTTCGTTACCTGATCCCGAAGCAGATGAAGACCAATGGCCTCAAAGAAGGCGAGTTGACCATTGCCGATGAAGCCATTCGCGACATCGTCCGGTACTACACACGCGAAGCCGGGGTGCGTGGTCTGGAACGGGAAATCGCCAAGGTGTGCCGCAAGGTGGTCACCCGCCATGTGAAGGACAAAACCGTGCGCGAAGATGTGGTTGATTCGGCTGTACTGGAAGATTACCTGGGGGTTCGGAAGTTTGACTTCGGTCGGGCTGAAGATAAAAACCAGATCGGCCAGGTGACCGGTCTGGCCTGGACCCAGGTCGGTGGTGAGTTGCTTACGATCGAGTCATCGGCGGTCAAAGGCAAGGGCCGGGTCATCAAGACGGGTTCTCTGGGGGATGTCATGCAGGAATCTATTCAGGCAGCCCTCACCGTGGTTCGTTCGCGTGCCCAGGTGCTGGGGATTGCGCCCGATTATCACGAGAAAATGGATGTTCACATTCACGTTCCGGAAGGGGCGACCCCGAAAGATGGCCCCAGTGCTGGTATTGCGATGTGCACCGCCCTGGTGTCGGTGTTGACCAGTATCCCCGTACGCGCGGATGTGGCGATGACCGGTGAAATTACCTTGCGGGGTGAAGTGCTGAGGATTGGTGGCCTGAAAGAAAAGCTTCTAGCGGCTCATCGTGGAGGTATCAAGACGGTCATTATTCCGCAGGAAAATGAGCGTGATCTGAAAGAAATTCCCGATAACATTAAAGAAGACCTGACCATCAAACCGGTACAGTGGATCGATGATGTGTTACAGATTGCGCTGCAGTCCATGCCCAAGCCGCTGTCTGATGAAGAGTATCAGGCGTTGGAAAAAAAGGCTCAGCAGGATGATTGCGGTAATCGTATCAGCACCCATTGAGGCGAAAGGGAAGTTTCCATTGGTAACAACCGGGCCAGCCTTCGGGCTGGTGTCCGGGTAACAAAATAGGGCGTTGATACCCGGTTCGGGTCAGGTTTGGTTAAATAACGTTCAATCCTTGAAGTAATCGCACAAAGCTAACATTGTCTTCTTGACCCGCCTGACCTCACTTGGTATAAATCGCAGTTCATTCGCCAAGCAGGCGGCACGGGGCGATTTGCTGTCCTGGCCAACTCACCGTTCAGGCCAATGGTGTTAGCCTGAACGGGTACTAACCTGAGCGGGTCATGAGCCGACATTGAATGGTCGGGGATTGATTTTGAACAGTAACCTGCGCCATCGATTTCTGAAGCAAATAATCAAAAGGGGTTAAGTGTGAACAAATCCGAGCTGATTGAAGCCATCGCCGCATCTGCGGATATTCCTAAAGCTGCTGCCGGCCGTGCGCTCGACGCAATGGTTGACAACATTACTGGTGCTCTGCAGAAGGGCGATCAGGTTGTTCTGGTCGGTTTTGGTACCTTCGCTGTGAAAGAGCGTGCCGCGCGCACCGGCCGCAACCCACAGACCGGCGCCGAGATCCAGATCGCCGCTGCCAAGGTGCCCAGTTTTAAAGCGGGTAAGGCACTGAAAGACGCGGTCAACTAAGCGTTTTTGACGCGCCCTGTGCGCGTTTTCGGTGATTGCCGGGAGCGTTCATAGTCTGGTTTCAGCGAGTTGAGTAATCGCTCCAGAATCCAGAGAGAACTGACCCGGCAGTATGAGGAGGCGCATCCCTAGAGGTGCGCCTTTTCTTTATTCAACCAGATCGACTCGCTCAGTCCCTGGTTTGAGCAAGATGATAAGAAAGCGCGTTGGAATCGATCGTCCCAACGGGTTTATGACTAGGAGCAGACAATGCTGCAGACGATTCGCGACAACTCCAAAGGTGTGGTAGCCGGTATTCTGGTCGGCTTCCTGGTGATTATTTTCGCTTTGTCCGGTGCCGAGGCGCTGTTTTCGGGTTCCAGCCGCTCCGGCGAAGTGGTTTCCGTTGATGGTGAATCCATTACCGAGAATGAGGTGGCTCGGGAAATCTATCGCCAGCGCCAGCAGATTCTCAATCAGTATGGCGACTCCGTTCCTTCCGAATTTGTCAGCGATGAGCGTCTGCGCGAACCGGCCATTGAGGCGCTGGTCCAGCGCAAAGTCCTGATTCAGCATGCCCGCAAGCAGGGTATGGGGGTCAGTGAAAGCACTCTGGATCAGTTGATTCTGAGTTTCCCGCAGTTCGCGGGTGACAGTGGTCAGTTTGATCCGAATCGCTACCAGCAGGTGCTGCGCTCCATGGGCTATACCCCGGCCCAGTACAAGGCCCTGCTGCGTCAGGAACTGCTGCTGAATCAGTTGTCTTCCGGTGTCGCCGCCAGTGGCTTTGTGACTCCAGCCGAGCTGGAGCGGTTTGCCGCATTGAACTTCCAGAGCCGCGATTTCCAGTACGCCACCCTGAGCCGCGATCAGGTCGCGGACCAGGTCGAGGTGACGGACAGTGACATCGAAGCTTTCTATCAGAGTAACCAGAATCAATTCCGTCAGCCCGAGCAGGTGGCCGTCGATTATATTGATCTGAGCGTTGCCAACCTGATGGCGGACATTGAGATTGATGAGCAGACCCTGCGGGACCAGTTCGAGCAGAACCAGGAGGCTCAGGAAGGGCAGGAGGCGGAACGTCGCGTTGCCCATATTCTGTTTGAAGATTCTAGCGACGAGCGGATTGCCGAGGTGCAGGGAGCGCTTGAAGAGGGCGTTTCTTTTGCCGAATTGGCCGAACAATACTCTGAAGATCTCGGGTCCAGCGGGCAGGGCGGGGATCTGGGCTTTGTCTCCGGGGAAGGTCTGCCCGAAGCCTTCATGGCCGCCGTTGACTCACTAGAGGTCGGTGAAGTGTCGGCTCCGGTTGAAACCGAGGCCGGGGTTCATCTGATCAAAGTGACCGAGCAGCGGGGTTCGGAAGTGGCCACGTTTGAAGATGCTCGGGAGCGCATTGCGCAGCAGCTCAAGCGGGTCGAAGCGGAAAATGAATTCGTCACTCTGATGGAGCGTCTGAGTGAGCTATCCTACAACGCTGATAGCCTGCAATCTGTCGCGGATGAGTTGAATCTGCCCCTGGAAAACACCGGTCTGTTTGGGCGCAATGGTGGCCCGGGAGTGGCCGGGGAGACCACTGTTGTCGAAGCGGCATTTTCGGAGGAAGTTCTCGAGCGTGAAAACAGCAGTGATCTGATCGAGTTGGCAAACGATCGGGTCGTGGTGATCAAGAAGACCGACTACCAGGAGGCCTACATCAAGCCCCTGGAGGAAGTGCGCGAACAGATTGCCCGGCAGTTGCGCAATGAGCGGATCCAGTCTTTGCTGGCGGAGCGCGGTGAAGCTCTTCGTGAGGCGGTGGCGTCTGGCGAATCACTCTCCGCGGTGGCGGAAGAGGCCGGGCTTGAAGTTCAGGCGGCGGAAAAGGTTGAGCGTCGCGCAAGCGATCTGGACCGCGCGCTGGTCCAGCATGTGTTTTCACTGCCCAAGCCCTCTGGTGAGCCCGTGGTCAGTGGTGTGTCGATCCGCGATGGCTATGCCGTTGTGGTGTTGACCCAGGCGCAGGATGGCCAGTGGAGCGATCTGAGCGAAGAGGAGCAGCAGTCGCTGCGACGCAACCTGGCGCAGATGCAAGGGCAGCAGGAATACCTTGCGTATCGTGAACAGTTGCGCCAGGACGTCACTGTCGAGCGTTGATGGGCTGACAGTCAAAGGTGGCGGACCTTCTGGTCCGCGCGCCTCAGGCACAAAAAAACCGCCTTTAATTGGCGGTTTTTTTGTGCCTGTGAAACCGGGGGTGTGATCAGAACGAAGCGTTGTTGGTCACATCCACGAACAGGGTCAGGGATTGTCCCGGATGAATGTAGCTGGATGCCGAAACCGTGTTCCAACGCAGAATATCCTGGACCGACAGATTGAAGCGATTGGCGATGCGAGCGATCGAATCCCCTTTGCGCACCCGGTAATGCACCTTGCGCACGACGGAGCGGCGATCGCCTTGAGCACTGCTGGTCATGTCTTGCTGTTCGGTCCAGATCACCAGCGTCTGGCCCGGCATCAGGGTGTCGCCCGGGGCCATGCCATTCCAGTTGGTCAGCGCCCCTACGGTGATGCCATGGCGCTTGGCAATCGTCCAGAAGCTGTCTCCTGGACGCACCTGGTAGTCTACCCTGGTGCTGCCTTCACTGCCCTGAGAGCGATTCTGTGTCCGTTGGCGACGCTGGTCGGCGCTGAAAGCGTAGCGGTTGGCCGGATGCTTGGCGGTGGGAATCATGAGGGTCTGTCCGGCCCGGATGATATTGCTGTTCAGTTGATTGACGCTTTTGATGGTGTCGACACTGGTGCGATAGCGGCGGGCGATGGTGATCAACGAGTCGCCACTGACGACCCGGTAGCGATCCCAGCCCACGCGCTCGCGGGTGGGAATGCTGGCCAGGTTGGCGCGGAAGGTCTCTTCATGCTGGACGGGGATCAACAGCCGGTGAGGGCCGTCCGGATCCGTGGCCCAGCGATTGTAGCCGGCGTTCAGGAGGTAGAGCTCGTCCAGCTCCAGTTCGGCCAGCTCGGCCGCCTGTGCCAGATCGATCTGTGACTCCACATCCACGATCCGAAAGTAGGGCTCGTCCGGGACGGGGTTGAGGGCAAGATTGTACTTTTCGGGCTCGCCAATCACTCTGGCAAGGGCCAATAATTGGGGCACATAGGCCCGGGTTTCCCTGGGCAGGTTCAGGGACCAGAAGTCGGTTGGCTTGCCGCGTCGCTCGTTGCTGCGGATCCGGCGCATGACATTACCCTGGCCAGTGTTATAGGACGCCAGGGCGAGCAACCAGTCGCCGTCAAACAGCTCGTTGAGGTACTTCAGGTAGCGAATGGCGGCGTCGGTGGAGGCGACCACATCCCGGCGTCCGTCATACCACCAGTTCTGCTTGAGGCCATACTGGCGGCCGGTGGCGGGGACAAATTGCCAGATGCCGGAGGCCCGGCCGTGGGAATAGGCAAAGGGGTCAAAGGCGCTTTCAACGATGGGTAGCAGCGCCAGCTCAAGCGGCATGTCCTCGGCTTCCAGCTCGTTGGCAATGTGGTGGAGGAAGCGCTGGCCCCGCTCGATGACCCGCTCCATGTAATGTGGGTGACGGGCGTACCAGTCCACGTAGGTGTCGATTCGTGGGTGATCGACATCGGGAAGTCCGTAGCCGTCTCTCAGGCGCGGCCAGAGGTTGCCCTCATCCGACACCAGGAATTGGGCCTGTTGCTCCCGATCCAGGGTGCAGAGCGATTCGTCGATGAGCAGGTGGTTCTGGTCCGCGGTTTTGGACGGTTCAGAGGGGGTCAGGGTCTGGCAGCCACCGAGGCTGATCAGGCTGACGGCCAGGGCGAGAGGGCGCTTGAGTCGATTCATGGGTTACCGAAGTACTGGTGACACGTGATGCCAGACGTCGTTCGCCAGGCGCGGATTTTCGCGATTCTAGGGACTCTCATCGGGGGCGTCAAGGAACGCCCGGAGGATGTGGCGCGCCGTTCATCCGGGTTTCCCTGCAGACTAACGAAACCGGTCTTTTCTGGAGCGCAGTTCCCCAAAGACTCTTGACCGCTCGGTATTGGGGGGCAGACCCAGAGCGCTCACCAGGGAGGGGTTGTCCGTGCGCAAATAGGGGTTGGTCTCCCGCTCTAGGGAGAGTTCACTGGGAAGGGTCGGTCGGTGGCTGGCTCTCAACTCGCTGACATGGCCCAGACGCTTGCGCACGGCCGCATTGTCGGGCTCCACCGTCAGGGCAAAACGCAGGTTGGTCTGAGTGTACTCATGGGCACAGTAGATCCGGGTCTTGCCCGGCAGCGTGTTGAGCCTGTCCAGAGACGTCTGTGCTTGCGCCGGTGTCCCCTCAAACAGTCGGCCGCAGCCCGCGGCAAACAGGGCGTCGCCGCAGAACAGCCGCGGAGGCGCCTCTCCTGTCGCCGCCTGAAAGTAGGCGAGGTGGTCCAGCGTATGGCCGGGAACCGCCATGACTGACAGAGCCAGGCCCGGCAGTTCCAGCCGATCGCCGTCTTTCACAACCTGGTCCACTTGAGGTACCGAGTCCGGGCCGTACACCGGGACTTTCAGGCGGCTCAGAATCCCGTCCAATCCGTCGGTATGATCCCAGTGGTGGTGGGTGATCAGGATGCCTCTGAGCCTGAACGTCTTTCGCTCCAGGGTTTCAAGCACCGGCTGGGCGTCGCCGGGATCGATCAGATACACGTCGCCACTCTGGCACTCCGGGGCATCGTCCACGGGCAGCAGCCAGAAATAGTTGCTGTCCAGTGCGGGAATACCAATGGGTTCGCGCATTAAAGGCTCCTGTTTTCATGGGGTTAAGCGAGTATACTCTCAGCATAGCGGATGCCTGCGCAACCGCCGAGTGGGGCGATTACTATGACTTCAGACAAGTTCCTGAGCCGGGTTCGGGCTTGGCGGAGGCAGCGTTTTGGCGTGCCGCCGGCGGATCAGTCGGCCCGGGAAATGGCGGCCTGGTTCGGTACCCCTCTCGGGCAGGCGATGTTGGCGGCGGAGAAGCTCACCCTCGAGGGCGCGCTGCAGGACCTGTTTGGCTACCATCTGCTGCAGATTGGTGTCGATCCAGCGCTGGATATGACCGGCAGCAGCCGGATCACCCATCGCGTGACGATTGCCCTCAGTGATGCCGGGGCCGGTTCACTGTCGTCGTTGATCGCCGACCCCCGACAGCTGCCGCTGCCTTCCGGGTCGGTTGATCTGGTGGTGTTGCACCACGCACTGGATTTCAGTCCGACGCCCCATCAGCTGCTACGAGAGGCTCAACGGGTCTTGATCCCCCGGGGATGTCTGGTTGTGGTGGGATTCAATCCCTGGAGTGGCTTCGGGCTTTCCCGCCACGTCGCACGCCTGTTCAGCCGGCACGCGCTCTGGCGTCATCAGCCGTTGAGGCTTGGACGTTTGTTGGACTGGCTGCAGTTGCTGGATCTGGAGCCGGACCGCGTTCAGCGTGGGTTTTACCGCCCGGCGTTGCAGCATCCCGGCGCTTTGCGTCGTTTACAATGGTGTGACCAATGGGGTAAAAGGCTGCACCTCCCAGGAGGCGCCTTCTATCAAGTGCTTGCCTGCAAGGAGCTGGGTGGTGCGGTTCCTGTCAAACCCGCGTGGGAGCGGCGCCCATCGTCGTTGCCGGGGCTGGGCGCCCAGCCCATGAGAAAAGATCAAAAGTATTGAAAATCAATGAATTGCTGGTGATAGTTTGAAAAAAGTTGAGATATTTACGGACGGTGCCTGTCGGGGGAACCCCGGGCCCGGTGGCTGGGGAGCGCTACTGCGCTTCAACGGTCAGGAAAAGAGCCTGTACGGTGGTGAAGCCGAGACCACCAACAACCGGATGGAACTGCGAGCGGCCATTGAAGCACTCGACGCCCTGCGGGAGCCCTGTGAGGTGGTCCTGACCACGGACTCTCAGTATGTGCGTAAGGGCATCAGCGAGTGGATGAAGGGCTGGAAACGCAACGGCTGGAAAACCTCCGCCAAAAAGCCCGTCAAAAACGTCGATTTGTGGCAGGCGCTGGATCGGGCGGTACAGACCCATCGAATTGACTGGCGCTGGGTCAAGGGGCACAGTGGACACCGGGAGAACGAGTTGGCAGACCAGCTGGCCAACCGCGGCATTGACGAATTGAGGAGTTGAGCGTGCGACAGATCGTACTGGATACCGAAACGACGGGTCTGGAGCCCTCCCAGGGCCACAAAATCATCGAAATCGGCTGTGTGGAGCTGGTCAACCGGAAGCTGACCGGACGTCATTATCATCAGTACATCAATCCGGAGCGGGAAGTGGATGCCGGCGCGATGGAGGTGCACGGTATCACCAATGAGATGCTGGCGGACAAGCCGGTGTTTGCGCAGATTGTTGAAGACTTTGTGGCCTTTGTCGATGGTGCGGAGCTGGTGATTCACAACGCGCCGTTTGATATCGGTTTTATCGACCACGAACTCAAACAGTGGAATGCCCGGTTTGGCTCTATTACCCGTCGTTGCGGCGTGATCGACAGCCTGGTCCTCGCCCGGAGCAAGCACCCGGGGCAGAAAAACAACCTGGACGCGCTGTGCAAGCGCTATGGCGTGGATAATGCCCAGCGCGAGCTGCACGGCGCCCTGTTGGATGCCGAGATTCTGGCCGACGTTTACCTGCTGATGACCGGTGGCCAGACGGCACTGTCTCTGGGAGGAAGTTCATCGGCGGGCAGCGGCAATGACAGCTCCGGGCAGGAGCGGCGCCCCCTGTCGGCCCAGCGGACACCGACACCGGTGATTCGCGCCAGCGATGAAGAGTTGGCCGCCCATCGCGCGAAGCTCGAGGCGATCGAGAAAAGTGCTGGGCAGGTGCTCTGGCAAGATTGATCAAAGTCCCAAATTTGCTGATTTCTTAGTGGCTTACGTTGCTTTGTTCAAATTTGTGTGAAAAATAGGGGGACTTGGGTTACATTGTTTCCCACAACAATTGTGTCCCATAACAACAAGTAATAGCGCGCTGTTCCCCGGAAAGCGCCTCCCGGGCGGCCCCGTTGGACTCTCAACGGTTGTTCGGGGCAAGGGCTGAAATCATGACAAGAAAAGGTAGCGGCAGTGAGCAGCACTGAAAACGTCAACCTCAATTCCCTGAAACTGGTTCAGGATCAGTTGGTCGCCACCATTGAGCAGGCCGCCGTCCGATTGGAGGAGTTTGCCGCCGATCGCAATAACGGAGAGCTCCTCCAGAACTGTATCGATGGCATCAAGCAGATCAGCGGCACCCTGAATCTCCTGCAACTGCGCGGCGTTGACTTGCTGGCCCAGGAGCTGGTTGAGCAGATCACTGACATCCCGCTGGGGGAAGAGCAGAATACCAATCGCAAGCTGGACGTGCTGACGTCCGCTTTTTTCATCCTGCCGCGCTATCTCGAGTACTGCCTGCAGACCTCCCGGAGCATGGCGGTGCTTCTGATCCCTCACATCAATGAGTTACGTCAGCTTCGTAAAGCTCCCCCATTACCGGAGAGCTACTTCTACACCCTGGAGCCGGAACCCATCTATTCGGGCAAAGGGCAGAGCAGCACCGTACTCGGGGAAGATCTGCCACCGCTGGTGCGCCGGCTTCGGCACATGTATCAGGTGGGTCTGGTCAACCTGCTTCAGAACAAACAGCAACGGGCCTCACTGGGTATGATGGGGAGGGCGATGGAGCGCCTGGAGTCCATCAGCCACGGTCGCCCCCGGGCGGGCCTGTGGTGGGTGGCCGCAGCGATGTTCGAGGCGCTGCGGGCCGCC
>NZ_DGMV01000025.1:36918-40605 GCF_002388575.1 Marinimicrobium sp. UBA4509 | reverse complement strand
CGGGCCGCCAACATGGATATCGGCGTCGGCCGCAAACGCCTGTTCAGCGCCCTGGATCGCCATATAAAACAACTTCAGTCTGCCGGCCCCGAGGGACTTGAGCAACCTCCAGAGCCGTCGCTGCTCAAGGAAATGCTCTATCTGATTGCCTTGTCGCGGGCCAGCGGTGCGCGCACCGATGCAGTGGTGAAAGCCTACGGCCTGGAGCCGCTGCCTTATACGGATGCGGAGCTGGTGCGGGAGCTGGAGTTTCTCAAAGGCCCGAGTGCGGCCACCATCGACTCCATGGGCGCGGTCCTGAAAGACGAGCTGCGCAGCACCAAAAACATTCTCGAGCGGGCCGCCCAGGGCGGCACCGAATTGTTACGCGAAAGCCCGGAGCTGCTGGAAACCCTCAAAAAAGTGGCGGACATTCTGTCGGTGGTGGGGCTGGTATCGCCCAGTAACAGCCTGAAAGAGGAAATCCAGAAAATCCAACGCTGGCAGAAGTCCGACGAGACCATCGATCCTGACGAGCTGCTTGCCGTCGCCGACACGCTCTTGTACATCGAAAGCTCCGTGTCGGGACTGGGTAAAATGAACCTCTCCGATGAGCGGTTGGCCAAGTTGAATGCGACCTCCCGGGACGAAATCATTGCCAACAGTCAGCTCGCCGAGGCGGAAGAGTTGGTGCTGGAAGAGGCCGAATCCGGCCTGGCCATGATCAAACGGGCGCTGACCTCCTATGCCGAATCAAACTACGATGTCGGGCACATCAAGAATGTGGCCACCACCCTGACCACCATCCGCGGCGGTATGATCCTGCTTAACCGTTCGCGCTCAGCGGCGGTGCTGCACTCCTGCTCGCGCTTTATTGAAGAGTCACTGCTCAAGAGTGAGCAGCCGGCGGCGGTGCGCCATATGCTGGAGAATTTTGCCGATGCCATCATCAGCCTCGAGTATTACATAGACAGTCTGCGTCAGGATCGTAATACCGATGACAGCGTCCTTCAGGTTGCCGAGGAAAGCCTGGCGGCTCTGGGCTATCCGGTGAACTGAAGTGGCGGATGACTCCCATGATGATCATTCCCGCCGGTATCTGCTGGTAGGGGACGGCACCGTTCTTTGCGACCAGCCCGGTCGCCTGAGACTCCTGGATGCGGCTGAAGCGGAACCCTGGGTGGCGACGACGGATTGCGATTTCCTTGGTCGCTGGGAGGGTCTCTCACTCTATGCGCTGCACCTCCTGGACGCACCAATTATAGAAGGCTGCCAATGGCTGGGCCTGCGAACCCAACTGGGGCTGCTAGACGATCGGCTGTTTTCCCTGGTGGGCAATGCTCTGCAATGGTCCCGGTGGCGGCTGGAGCACCGCTTTTGCGGGCGCTGCGGTGGCCCAACTGAGCCCATGCCAGCCGGCGAACCCGCCCATCGGTGCCCGCACTGTGAGTTGCGTTTTTACCCCCGCCTGAGCCCCTGTATGATCACGCTGATTACCCGTGGCGATCAGTGTCTGCTGGCCCGCCACGCGCGCTCGCGCCAAGGTATCCACACGGCGCTGGCGGGGTTTGTTGAGATAGGCGAGCGCGTGGAAGATACCGTACACCGCGAGGTCATGGAGGAGGTGGGGCTGACCATCAAGGCGCCGCGCTATTTCGCCAGTCAGCCCTGGCCGTTTCCCGGACAATTGATGTTGGGCTTTCATGCGGAGTATGACTCGGGGGAGATACGGGTGGACGGCGATGAAATTGTGGAGGCCAACTGGTGGCGCTATGACAAGCTGCCCGTCACGCCTCCTGTGCAGACCATCGCCGGACAGTTGATTGCGGATTTTGTCGCGCAGCAGCACAATAAGCGCTCCTGAGACTAGGAAACTCGCATGTTCTACACGATTTTTTCAATCGCCATCATTCTTCTCGGGTTGATACTGGTCTATGCCGCCTTGCGCCTGCTGGCCCGTCGGCACTGGCTGATGGGTTTTTTGCGGGGCTTCGTCGGGCTGGGTCTGCTGGTTCTGGCTCTGGTGTTGGCCCTGGCAGCGCTGGACCTCTTCAGCTATCGGCAGATGGCACAGGAGGAGCCGGTCGCCACCTTGAGCCTCAAACAGCTCGGGGATCAGCGATTCAGGGCGACACTGGTGCACAACAATGGCGAAGAGGACACCTTTGAGCTCCGCGGCGACCAATGGCAACTGGATGCACGCATCATCAAGTGGCAAGGATTCTTGGGTGGCTTGGGTATCAAACCCGGCTACCGGCTGGATCGGCTCAGTGGCCGATACTACACCCTGAACGATGAGCGCAGCGCCGAGCGCACCGTCTACAGTCTGGAGCAAAGTGCCTGGGGGCCGGACCTATGGGCCCTGGTCAATCGCAACCCGGGCTGGTTCCCGGTGGTGGACGCCCGCTATGGCAGTGCGACCTTTGTACCCATGGCGGACAATGCACTGTTTGAGGTGCGTCTGTCATCGTCCGGCTTGCTGGCGCGACCGTTGAATGATCCGGCCCGACAGGCGTTGTCAGTCTGGGAGTGACCGATCTACCGAGAGAAAACGTAAAAGAAGACCACCAAATAACGGAGTGAAGCTTTGGAATTCATCAATGAGTACGGGCTGTTTCTAGCCAAGGTAATAACGGTCGTGATTGCGATCGGTTTTGTCGCCGGGCTGGTGGCAGCCGCTGGCAGCAAAAACCGGAAGCGGGGCGATAAAGGGCAGGTTGAGGTCGTCAAACTGAACGACCGCTTCAAGCATATGACCCACGCGCTCAAGCAGGCGGCATTGGATGATGCGGAGCGCAAAGCCGACGCCAAGGCCGAAAAAAAGCAGGAAAAGGCCGAGCAAGCCGAGAAAAAGAAAGCCCTCAAAGCCCAAGCCAAAAGCGATGGCAAACCGAAGGACAGCGATAAAAAACGGGTCTTTGTGTTGGACTTCAACGGCGACATCAAAGCCTCGGCCACTGACAGCCTGCGAGAAGAAATCACCGCCGTACTGAGCCTGGCCCGCCCTTCGGATGAGGTGGTGGTCAAGCTGGAAAGCGGCGGCGGGCTGGTGCACAGCTACGGCCTGGCGTCCAGCCAACTGGCCCGGATTCGAGACCGCCATATTCCCCTGACCGTATGCGTGGACAAGGTGGCGGCCAGTGGCGGCTATATGATGGCCTGCGTAGCGGACCGGATTCTGGCGGCCCCTTTCGCGGTACTGGGCTCGATCGGCGTGGTGGCCCAGTTACCGAATTTCCACAAGCTGCTGAAAAAGAACAACATCGATTTCGAGATGTTTACCGCGGGCGAGTACAAGCGTACCGTCACCATGTTTGGTGAAAACACGAAGAAGGGCCGGGACAAGTTTGTGGAGGACCTCGAAGACACCCACATTCTGTTTAAGGAGTTCGTTTCGGAGCACCGCCCTCAGGTGGAGATCGATAAGGTGGCGACCGGGGAGATCTGGTTTGGTCGTCGCGCGCAGTCGGTGAAGCTGATTGATGAGCTGAAAACCAGTGATGAGTATCTGGTACAGTTGGCCGAGAAGTCCGATGTGTTTGAAGTCAGTTTTGTGCACAAGAAGTCGCTCCCGGAAAAGCTCGGTATGGCCACCGAGGGTGCGGTTGATCGGCTTCTGTTACGTTGGTGGCAGCGCTCCAATAACCAGCGTTGGTTCTGAGCTCTGATGGTTGGTAGGTCTCCAGTGTAGTCCGGCCTCGGCGGGTG
>NZ_DGMV01000025.1:35912-36730 GCF_002388575.1 Marinimicrobium sp. UBA4509 | reverse complement strand
GAGAAGCCCCCATGGATGGGTTCACGGCGGGTCTCCAAAGACTGTACCGCCTCCAGAACCGGTCTCAACGACAACGCACAAGGTGGTCGAAAGTATGTTTTTTGGTACCAGAAAGCTGGAAATGCCCACGCGGGATCAGGCCTTGAAAGGGCGTGATGAGGCGATGAAACTCGACGGCGACAATGCCAAACACTTTGTCAAAGGTACGCCACTGCAGCCACCTTTCCCGGAAGGGCTGGAGCAGATTGTTGTCGGCATGGGCTGTTTTTGGGGCGCCGAGCGGTGCTTCTGGCAACTGCCTGGCGTCTACAGTACCGCCGTCGGTTACGCCGCCGGTTATACCCCCAATCCTACCTACGAAGAAGTCTGCTCCGGCTACACCGGACACAACGAAGTCGTCCTGGTGGTGTTTGACCCCACCGTTGCGCCGCTCAGCAGCATTCTCAAAACCTTCTGGGAAAATCACGATCCTACCCAAGGCATGCGCCAGGGCAATGATCGGGGTACCCAATACCGCTCCGGGATTTACACCCAGAATGCCACACAGCAAGCCGCGGCGGAGCAGAGTCGGGAGCGGTATCAGGCCGCGCTTGAGGAGCGGGGCAGGGGAGAGATAACCACAGAGATCCAGCCGGCCGGCCCGTTTTACTATGCTGAACCTTATCACCAGCAATATCTGGCCAAAAACCCGGGTGGTTATTGCGGATTGGGTGGTACTGGCGTTAGTTGTCCAGCGCCTTGATGGACTCAATGCAACGCATGGGTGTCAGTATCGGAAACGTTTCGGCGGATGCGCGCTTCGCGCTTATCCGCCCTAC
>NZ_DGMV01000025.1:35177-35744 GCF_002388575.1 Marinimicrobium sp. UBA4509 | reverse complement strand
GAAGCGCGCATCCGCCGTAACCAGAACCAAACAAGGGCACCCATGCAGTGCCAAAAAACGCCTGTCTGCGGCGAAGATTACAGAAAATCCAGATCCGGATTATCCTTCATGATTTCCTTCAGCTCGTCCGACTCTGACGCCTTCTGCTCCAGCACCTCCCGGACGAATTTCAGATACACCGTATAGATCACCGGATCCTGACCGTCCTCATGATCGACCAGGAAAAAGGGTGCCCGGTCGACCTGGTACTGGCGGGCCAGTTGCATCCCCGGGCTGTTCGGGTCGCGTTCATCCGCCACCAGAATGTCGTCGATGCGACTCATATGGCCGCTTTCTTTCAGCTTCTGCAGGACGTCCGCGCACTTCGCGCAGGGCGAGCCGTCTTTGAGTATCTTTTTTACCAGCGTGATGGTCATAAGCTTACCTCGTGGCGTTCTCGGAGCATTGTCTCGCCCGGCCTGCTATCACGTCACGACTTGACGTTATCAGCGTGCAACCCGCATTCTTTCTTGGTTGATTCTTCCCACCACCAGCGGCCTTCCCGCTCGTGCTGGCCCGGACCAATCC
>NZ_DGMV01000025.1:33283-35069 GCF_002388575.1 Marinimicrobium sp. UBA4509 | reverse complement strand
CTGCTGGCCCGGACCAATCGGGCGTGTGCAGGGTTCGCAACCGATGGAGACATAACCCTTGTCGTGCAGCTCGTTGTAGGGAATCTCCATAGCCCGAATATAGTCCCAAACCTGCTGGGAACTCCAGTTGGCCAGGGGATTGAATTTCACCAGCCGATCGCCGGGGCGGGCAAACAGCTTATCGTCCTGAATGACCGGAATGCCGTTGCGGGTGCCCGGGCTCTGGTCTTTGCGCTGCCCGGTAACCCAGGCGTCGACTTCCAGCAGCTTCTTGCGAAGCGGGCCGATTTTGCGGATGCCGCAGCACTCCTGATGGCCATCCTGGTAGAAACTGAACAGGCCTTTTTTGCGCACCAGCTCGCGAACGGCCTCTCCGTCGGGTGAAAGGACATCGATATCGACCTTGTAGTGCTCACGCACCCGCTCAATAAAGCGGTACGTCTCGGCGTGCAGGCGTCCGGTATCCAGCACGAATACCTTGATGTCCGGACGTATCTGGTGGGCCATGTGCACCAGAACGACGTCCTCGGCACCACTGAAAGAGACGACGATGTTGTCGAACTCGCTCAGGGCGAATTCCAGGATTTTCTGGGGCGAGGCCTGTTGCAGTTCGGCGTCCAGATCGACGGTATTGAGTAGTTCGCTCGACATTGATAATTCCATGGCTGGGGTTGGCTGATCACGGCGGAGAAGAATACCAGAGGCCGAAATAACTTCCTAATACCCAGTCTTTATGAGGTTATTCCATCACTGTCTGCCCCTATGTGTCCGATGGAGTGCTCCGTGGAACATTGGGCAAAGTTTCATCAATTTGGCGACGTAATGCACAGCATCTAGTGGTTTTGTTGGGTGAAAACCCCACATATCGAATAAAAAATCAACAAAATGGTCATAAAGTAACGATGGAAAAATAACTTTTGTGCTAATTATTCGTGGATTGATATGCTTTCTGGATCTATGTTCCACGTGAAAACCCCGGAGTCACAATACGCGCAGGAGGAGGGGAAGCAAGTTGCGTTTCGGCAGGCAAACCGGTAAATTTGCCCGCATTTTCCGGGCTCTGTCCGGGCGACTGTCAATACACTGCGGGGGTAATTGTGGAAATAGCCTGTCTCGACCTCGAAGGGGTTCTGGTTCCGGAAATCTGGATTGAGTTTGCCAAGGTTACGGGGATTGAAGAGCTGAAAGCGACCACCCGGGATATTCCGGATTACGATGTGCTGATGAAGCAACGCCTGCGCATTCTGGAGGAAAATGGCCTGGGATTGAATGAAATCCAGGAGGTCATTGCCAAGTTGAAGCCGCTGGATGGTGCTCCCGAGTTTGTGGACTGGTTGCGCGAGCGCTTTCAGGTCATCATTCTTTCCGATACCTTTTACGAGTTCTCCCAGCCGCTGATGCGCCAGCTCGGTTTCCCCACGCTGCTGTGTCACCGCCTTCAGGTGAATGAGGATGGCAAGGTGGCGGATTACACGCTGCGCCAGAGAGATCCGAAGCGCCAATCCGTGCTGGCGCTGAAAACGCTGTATTACCGGGTGATAGCGGCGGGCGACTCTTACAATGATACTACCATGTTGGGTGAGGCGGATGCCGGCATTCTGTTCCATGCACCGCAGAACGTCATTGACGAGTTCCCCCAGTTCCCGGCGGTGCACAATTACGAAGACCTGAAGAAGGCCTTTATTGCGGCCAGTAATCGGGATTTGGCGCTGTAGGGCGTTTTTGTGGTGTCAGCGTGAAGGTGGCTTGGCGGCGGATGCGCTTTTAATCGCTGCGCTCGGCCCCT
>NZ_DGMV01000025.1:32634-33139 GCF_002388575.1 Marinimicrobium sp. UBA4509 | reverse complement strand
CATCCGCCGCAACCAAAACCAAACATACAAAACACCCACGGGGCGCCGCTCACGCCTTGTCGGAAAACTCCCGCTCCAGCGTCTCCATCAACACCCGCACTTTATTCCAGCTTTCCTCGTATTCTGACTCGGGTTCAGAATCCGCCACGATACCGCCGCCACCCCAGCAGTAAATGCGCCCCTGATTGCAGACCAGGGTGCGGATGGCAATGCTGGTATCCATATTGCCGTCGGCGCTCAAGTAGCCAAGGCTGCCGCAATACACCGAGCGTCGAACCGGCTCCAGCTCCTCGATGATTTCCATGGCCCGGACTTTCGGTGCGCCGGTAATGGAGCCGCCGGGGAAGCTGCCGCCGAGCAGCGTCAGGGCGTCGGCGTCAGGGTCCAGCTCCCCGGTGACCGTGCTGACCAGGTGATGAACGTTGGCAAAACTCTGCAGTTCGAACAGCTTGGGTGTGTGAACGTTGTGACAGCTTTTGCTCAGATCGTTGCGCAGCAGGTCGAC
>NZ_DGMV01000025.1:30069-32545 GCF_002388575.1 Marinimicrobium sp. UBA4509 | reverse complement strand
TTGCGCAGCAGGTCGACAATCATCAGGTTTTCCGCCCGGTTTTTGGCGCTCTGGGCCAAGGCCTGCGCCTCAGCCCGGTCGGCCTCCGGGTCGCTCCGACGCGGCGCGGTGCCTTTGATCGGGCGGGTTTCCGCCTGCCTGTCGTGCAATGCGATAAAACGCTCGGGGGACAAGCTGATTACCGCGCCGTCCGCCAATGGGATAAAGCCGGAAAACGGGGAGGGCAGCGCCTGCCGCAAGGCCAGGAAGGCCCGCGCGGGATTGCCCTGGTAGTCGGCGTGAAATCGCTGGGCCAGGTTGATCTGGTAGCAGTCGCCGGCGTGGATGTAGTCGAGGATGCGACCGAGTTTTCTATGATAAGAATCTGCACTAAGTTCCGCTTTGAACGCATTGATATTAAAGCGATTTCCGGTTTCTTCAAGAAAACTCTCAAGTGCCTTTTCCGGCTCCCGGGCCAGCAGACGGGCACGAAGTGACTCAATGTCCTGTTCGGGCCGCGTGACCAGATAGGCCTTGGCGCTCTGGTGGTCCTGCACGATGGCCCAATCATAAAACCCGAGCCAGAGGTCCGGCAGAGTGATGTCCGCGGCGGCCTGCTCCGGCAGGCGCTCCAGGCAGCGAGCCAGGTCGTAGCCGAAATAACCGATGGCGCCGGTCGCAAAGGGAATCTCCGCGAGCGGGCTCAGCGGGGGTGGCATCAACTCGCGCACCACATCCAGGGGCGGGGATTCCCGGCGCTCTGGCGGTTGTCCACGCGGTTGAATATCACAATGGGTGCCCCGACAGGTGAGTTGTGTGTGGGGTTCGGCGGCCAGAATATCGAAGCGGCCGTAGTGGCTTCCCGGATGCCCGCTGTCCAGCCAGACCGGAGCCTCCCAGTCCGCCAGGCAGGCAAACCAGTGGGCACTATCGACGAAATAGGGCAGGGAACAGACGCGTGGGCTGGGCCTCATGGAATTAAACTACGGCTCATTCAGGGAAAAGCGGCATTCTAGCACGGGAACCCCATGCAATCCGGGTCCGGAACGCCTACAATAGCGGCCTTTTTCGCCCCCGCACGAGTTTGTCTTATGAAACACACGCCCACCGTTGGTTTTGTCAGTCTTGGCTGCCCGAAAAACCTGGTCGATTCCGAACGCATTCTGACCCAGTTGCGCACCGAGGGGTATCAGATTGTCCCGACCTACAACGATGCGGACATGGTGATTGTGAACACCTGTGGCTTCATTGACAGCGCGGTGGAGGAATCCCTCGGCACCATCGGTGAGGCGCTCAAGGAAAACGGCAAAGTGCTGGTGACCGGTTGCCTGGGGGTCAAGGAAGATGAAATCCGCGAAGTGCACCCCGGCGTACTGGGCATTTCCGGCGCCCACGCCTATGAAAAAGTCCTCGATCAGGTACACCAGCACCTGCCGCCGGCCAAGGACCACAATCCCTTTTTGGACCTGGTGCCACCCCAGGGCGTGAAGCTCACGCCACGGCACTACGCCTACCTCAAAATTTCCGAGGGCTGCAATCACAGTTGCAGTTTCTGCATCATCCCGGACATGCGCGGCAAATTGGTCAGTCGCCCGATCGGGCAGGTGATGAGTGAAGCCGAACGCCTGGTCAAAGCGGGCGTCAAGGAACTGCTGGTGATCTCCCAGGATACCTCTGCCTATGGTGTGGACGTGAAATACCGCACCGACTTCTGGGACGGCCGCCCGCTCAAAACCGACATGCTCAAATTATGCGAGGCTCTGGGGGAGCTGGGTGTCTGGGTACGCCTGCACTACGTTTACCCCTACCCCCATGTCGACAAGGTGATCCCGCTGATGGCGGAAGGCAAAATCCTTCCGTACCTGGATATTCCGTTCCAGCACGCCAGTCCGCGTCTGCTCAAGCTGATGAAGCGCCCGGGCCAGGTCGAGAAAACCCTGGAACGGATCAAGAGCTGGCGCGAACAGGTGCCAGACCTGACCATTCGCTCCACGTTTATCGTCGGCTTTCCCGGTGAAACGGAAGAGGATTTCCAACAGTTGCTTGAATTCCTGGAGGAGGCACAACTCGACCGCGTTGGCTGCTTTCAGTATTCACCGGTGGAAGGGGCGGCGGCCAACGAGCTGCCGGACCCGGTGCCGGATGAGATCAAGCAGGAGCGTTTCGACCGCTTTATGGCGGTACAGCAGAAAATTTCCGCCCAACGACTTCAGGCCCAGATCGGTCGCACTCTGGAAGTGCTGATTGATGAGGTTGATGAAGAGGGCGCCATCGGTCGCAGTTACGCCGACGCTCCGGAAATTGACGGCCTAGTCTACCTGAATGGCGCCGAAGGCCTGCAACCGGGCGATAAAGTTCAGGTTATCATTGAGCAGGCGGACGAATACGATCTTTGGGGTTCTGTGATCTAGCACTTATGCGGAGTCACAAAAATCTAATGTGGCACTGAGGCGTCGGCAAGGAACACCGGTTGCAGACTCTCGAAGGCATGGATGCC